>NZ_JAKEDR010000052.1 GCF_023653455.1 Paraclostridium ghonii | reverse complement strand
GTTATTGGTTTTACTAGCTGATAAGAAATATATTTTGTACTCTATAAATCCAATTACTAATAAGTTGCACATATTTCCTTTATTTTTTTTATATGACTTATTAATTGGACTATCTAATATTTTTGTATTTAATATTTTTGCATTAGCTTCAAAATTTATAATTTCTGAAATATTTTTTTTCAACTTAATGTTATTATCTAAACTTAGTTGTTTAAATAATTTATTTTCGAAGTTACTACTTACAATATTACTCTTAATATTTAATTTAACGGGTTCTTTTTCTATATTATAAGTATAGTTTTGTTGTATAATAGAAAAGTTTGTTATTGGTTCAATAAAGCATAGTGGTAAAACTATAACTCTAAATTTTATATTTACACTACTTCTATAACTAATTTTATTTATATAAAATCCTTTATCCGGTCTTGCACATCTTTTTTTTGTATCATCTACTTGAACTGAGTTTTCTATAAAAATAGTTCCCTTTGGTATTTTATCTTTAAAAAATATATTGGTAGCTGTAAAATTACTAGTGTTAGTTATAACTATCCTATACGTTAATATATCAAATGCATAAGTACATTTTTTATCTACAAATTTCTCTATCTTCAGCATATCTTTTACTATGTCCGTTGATACTACATTGCTAAAATTTGTTCTAGTCACTAATGGACTATCATGAGTTAGTCTATACTTAAAATCCACTCTACACTCATTGACAACTCTCATTAAATCACCTTTTCTTTTTTGTATAGTTAATTATATTTTCTATAATTTAGCATTAATCTATATATTGTATTAACATAGTAACACTTACTAATACTTGATTTAAGCTAATATTAGCAATAGTTATATCTTCGATTAAATACCTTAAGTTTACTGTATCTGTATTACATGTATCCGCTGGTATTACAATAAATGTACTAAAAGGCATATTAAAATTGATAATGTCTCTTTTTTTAATATTTTTTATTTTTTTTGTTTTTGTAAAATACTCTAATATTAAGTTCATATTTATATTTCCTACTACAATTAAATTTTTTCCACTTAAATGTTGACCTTCTAATGATGTACCCTTTATGCTCTCTGTAATTTTAGTATCTATTATTTTAGTTGAATGTACCTCTATTTTAGGATTTGTATGATCTATATTTGAAATATCTAAGTTTTTACTATTAAAATTTAAATTTTGATATATGTTTAATTGTTTAAAATACTCCAATGGAGCTAGCTCCTCAAAACAAGATAACTTACAATTCATTTTTTCTAACTTAACTTCCATATTCTACTCTCCTCTAACATATGTCTTAAATTTTTAATAAATTTTAACTTTAAGATTTAATATATATATTAAATAATATGTAAATTCTTAAATTAAAATAACTGTGATAAAAAATTAGCTTTTATTGAGCTCCTATCTATCTAGTTCCTAATGATAAAAAAGAAGAGAAATAAATTCTCTTCTTTATATTATCTACTTATAATTGATTCATCTTTACTTTTAATAATTATAGAAACTAAAATTATTAAAATACTTATAAGCCAATTTTTCACTTCAAATCTAGTTAATAATAAATTTAAACCTGCACATAAAATTAATATATACTTAATTAAAATCAAAATTGAATTTTTAGAAAGTTTGTTTATTGATATCATCTTTATACATAAAAGACTCATCCTAAAACCTAAAAATGCTAGTAATACCCCTAGTATATCTTGTATTAAATAATAGTAATGAAATTCCATAACAAACTCTCCTTTAATTTAACTTATCTATAAATATTATTGTACAGCATCTGCAATTTTAAGTTTTTCAAGTTCTTCAAGCTCTTTAAGTTCTTCATCTGTATATTTTTTCATAGAGAATCCTGTAACCCCATAAGTAAATGATATAATTGGAGTTATCCAGCTTAAAAAGCAGTATGGTATAAACTCGAATGGACTAACTCCTAATGTTTGGCTACAGAATATTGCATTAGAGTTCCAAGGAATCAATGGCCCTCCAAGTGTAGCTGTATCTTCTATTATCCTTGATAGATTTTCTGGCTTTAACTTAAATTCTTTATATAAAGGTGACATAATAGTTCCTACAAATACTGATGTGAACATCATAGAAGAGCTAAATGCATTTGCAAAGTAACTAGTTATAAATGTAGCTCCTACCAACTTTGTTCTAGAATTTCCTATTTTTTCAATCATAGGCTGTAATAAAACTTCAAGAAATCCTGTTTTTTGAAGTATACCTGCAATAACAAATACTATAAATACTAAAAGTACTGTTTCTGCCATACTCATCATTCCACCACGATTTAATAATTTATCTGCATATTCAAGTCCCGTATCTACAGAATAACCATTAAGCATATAGTTTAGTAAATCTCCTATTTTTTCTCCTTCTTGGAAAACAGCTATAGCTCCACCAAGAACAGCAGATGCCAATATTGATACTATTGGTGGTTTTTGTAATAACAGTAATATAAGTAAAAATATTATAGGTAGTAAAGCAATAAATCCTATATTAAAATTAGCTTTTAATACAGTCATAACTTCATTGATTTGATTGTAATCTATTGTGTTATCTGCATATTTAAATCCTATAACTGTATATAATACAATACATATTATATATGATGGAACAGTTGTATACATCATATGTTTTATATGAGTTATAACATCCGTCTTACAAACAGCTGCTGCTAAATTTGTAGAATCTGATAAAGGAGATATCTTATCTCCAAAGAATGCTCCTGATATAATAGCTCCAGCTGTAAGCCCTGCTGGAACTCCCATACTTGTTCCTATACTCATTAATGCTATTCCTGAAGTTCCTAAAGTTCCCCAAGATGTTCCTGTTGCTATTGATGTAAGAGAACATACTATTAATGTTGTTAGTAAAAAGTACTTAGGTGTTATTATAGTAAGACCACTATATACAATAGTCGGTATAGTCCCTGCCGCTATCCATGCAGCAATAAGTACTCCAACTGATAATATAATTAAGTTAGACTGAAATGCGTCTTTTCCAACAGAAAATCCAAATTCTTCTATCTCAGCATTCGTATAACCTAATTTCATCGCTGCCGGAACAACAATTAGCCATGATAATAAAAACATAGTTGTTATAGATGCTTCAAATACAACCATCCCAACTGTCGTTAAAGATATAATAGCAAGCATAACTAAAACTGCAAATGTAAATGTAGGTTTCTTTTTTTCAATATTTCTACTCATGATATAATTTCCTTTCGATTTTAGTATTCGTAAGATGATATCGTTTTCAATTTTATCAGATAATATGCCTCAAAATAAGTATTCTATCCTTTTGAGGCACATATTTTTTATAATGAATCTATAGCATTTTTTATTCTTGTTAAACCTTCTTCAACCATAGATCTAGGACAAGCTAGATTTATTCTTTGGTATCCTTGTCCTCCTATCCCAAACGAAGGACCATTATTTAATGCAACCTTAGCTTTTTCTACTAATAATTTAGTGACTTCTTCATCACTTAATCCAAGTTCACTAAAGTCTACCCATAGTAAATAAGTTCCTTGTGGTTTTTTTACTTTTAGTTTAGGCATATTTTCTTCGATATACTTAACAGCAAAATCCATATTTCCTTCTAAGTAATCAAGATAATCTATTAGCCAATCTTCTCCATGATTATAAGCAGCTTCTGTTGCAACTAAACTAAATGCATTATTTCTTCTAATATCTATTCTAGCAAAAGCTGAGTCTAATATTTTATAGTCTTCTTCATTAGGAAGTATAACTTGAGACATTTGAAGCCCTGCAATATTAAAAGTTTTAGTAGGCGCCATACATGTAATGCTGTTTTGTTCAAACTCTTTACATATTGATGCAAAAGGTGTATGTTTATACCCTTTAAAAATTATATCACTATGTATTTCATCTGAGATAACCTTTACATTATGTTTAATACATATATCTCCTAATTGCTTTAACTCTTCTTTTGTCCAAACTCTACCTACTGGATTATGAGGATTACAAAGTATAAATAATTTTACATCTTTTATTTTAGATTCTATATCTTCAAAATCCATAACATAGTTTCCATCTTCTAATTTTTTTAGAGGACTTATAACTAAATCTCTTTTATTATCTTTTACTACACTATTGAAAGGACTATATACTGGTTCTTGAATCATTATTTTATCGCCTTCATTAGTAAGCTCTTGTATTAATATGCTTATAGTTGGAATAACCCCTGGACTAAAAACTAACCATTCACTTTTTATATTCCATTCAAATCTTCTAGATACCCAGTTTACAATTGATTCATTGTAAGAATTTGGTCTAGTTGTGTATCCATAAATTCCTTGTTCTAATCTGTCTCTTAGAGCATCTATTATGCAAGGAGCTGCTTTAAAGTCCATATCCGCTACCCACATAGGAAGAAGATCATTTGTTCCGTACTTCTTATCCATCTCTGACCATTTAGCTGCAAAGTTGTTGCTTCTATCAATTATAGTGTCAAAATTGTAATTCATATTTTGCTACCTCCATTAAATTCTATATACTTAATGTATAGCAATATTTATGCCAGATTTTTTAAATCTAAATTTCATTTTAAACCTAAACCTATAACCATTGAAATCTCAATAAACTAATAAGTAAATTAATTAATCTATTTTTTATTTTTTTATATTAATTATATAAACTTAAAAATACTTTTTTAATTTGTCCATAAATCAACTAAAATAGGTTTAATAGGTCAAACAATTTAACCCATTAAACCCATTTTCCAAACTTTTATTTTACATTATTTAAAATAAATCTATCAAACTAACTCTTCTTTTAATACTTCTATTTCCATACCACAACTCTCATATCTATACTTTTTTCCATTAGATACTAACATTATAACTTGAATCATTGTAAATACAAGAGAAGTTCTTTTTTTATAAGCCATGTATCTTCCATCCCAAGAATCGCAATACTTTTCTTTAAATCTTTTTAACCCTTCAAAAGAATAAAAATATTGTCCATGAGAATAAATTTTAGCAGCTATTTTTTCTCTTAAAAATGAATATTTAGATCTTCCCACATTAGATAAAGGAGCCATTCCCATATTAAACTTTGAATATCCATGTTCTATAGCATATTTAAATAAGTTTACAAATATAAAATCCATTATCCCATTACAACTATCTTTTGAGAAACGCATTAAATCTATAGATAGTGTTTTATTCCCATCATACATAGGCATTAAATTTGTAAATCCTTTAATTTCACCATCTTTATTTTTTACTATAGCGATAGCATCTAAACTTAGATATTCTTCATCAAAGAACCCAACTGAGAAGCCTTTTTCTGGTCTTCCTTCAAGCCATTCATCAGAGATATTTTTAATTTCTTCAAGAAAATTTTGACTAAATGGTGGATGTAGCATTTCAAATGTATATCCTTCTTTTTCAACTCTAGAAAGTGCATTTCTTACACTTTTCATTTTACGTCCTTCTAAAGTAAATTTTCCTAAGTTTACAGATGCTTCTTCACCTAATTTAATAAATTCATATCCAGTTTCATGTAAATGAGGTATCATCTTTTCATCTATAGCTGTAAACACAGGTATATAGCCATATCTATCAGCCACTTCATAAAACTCTTGGATCACTTTAAAAAATTTTCTATCATCCCCTACAATATTCCCAAGAACTACTAACTTATTTGCATATACTTGATATTGAAGCATGGCATCTTCATCTTTATTCATATATACAAATTTATCATTTAAATTTACAAAATGAATCACAGAACTTCCATTATGTTTCTCTAATATATTGTCTACTTTATCTTTACACTGATATAATGTAATTTTTTTAAAATCATTCTTTTTATTTAAATAATATAAAATAACTAAAAATACTACTGCAATTAAAAATCCAAGAGTACTTATTACCCCAAACTGCCTTACTTGTTCAAATGTATGGTAATTACTTAAGTTAAATATAGAGTTACTAGCAACTTTTAAATGAGTATTATTGTACGCTACATATATATATAATCCTTGGAAAAATAATAATATTAGTGTATTTTTTAATATATCTCCCCATCTCATAACAAATCCATCTCTATAAAATTGATTTTTACTAATTTTTAATACTAATCCTACAATAATTAGATACATACTCACTTGATATTCAAATCTAATAATTAAAGATACAATAGTTCCGATTACAACTAATGCCATAGTTATATTATATACATTTTTAGATTTAAAGCTTATTACTCTAGACATAGCAATCAGTAAAAATCCAATTATTATAGAAACTCCACCTGACATACATGTTATTTTAAATCCTAAAATTTGATTCACTACATGTATTCTCTCCAACATACCAGGTATAGCCTGTGATGCTAAAAGTAATAATCCCGCAGAGAATACTAATACAATCAACCCATAATGAGCAAATTTTGATGATACTATTGAAACTACATACTTTTTATTTTTATCTACTTTGGTCCAAAACTCAGATATATATAATCCTACTCCTATAAGTAATGGTATTATATAGTAAGTTAATCTATATAAAAATATAGCTAATATTACCTTTTCTGATGCAACCCCTAAGGCATTAAGTCCCGTTAACAAAGTTAAATCAAATGTTCCTACTCCTCCAGGAGACATACTTATTATCGCTACAGCTATAGCAGCTACAAATATTGGAAAAAATTGTGTTATTGATATATTTTCTCCTAATATTATTACTATTGAATAAACTAAAGTTATAGTCGTAATCCACTCTAATAATGATATTCCTATTATTTTAAATGTATCTATAACATCTCTTCTCAACTCATTTTTATATTTTATATATCTCCCAACTAAAATTAATGTTAAAACCGGTAAATACATACTTATGCATATAGTTAATATATTTGTTATACTAATTTTACCAAGATTAAAATTCATAATTATTAAATATATAAAACATGTCATTGAAAAACCAGTTAAATTTAAAGCTACTACTTTGGATACCTCTTTTGTTAAATGTTTTTTGTCTTTAACATACGGATTGTAAAAATAACTTTTTAAAGCAATAGCGCTGCTTCCTCCAAATCCAACTATACTAGATACAGAACTGGCAATCCATGAGTATTTATATAATTTTTTATTATCTAAATTTATTCCAACTCGCTTCTTGATTGTAAAATCATAAAAAGTTAAAGGTATATATGAAATTATGCCCAGCAAAATAATAATAAGTATATTTCCCCATGTAAGCTGATCTGCATAAGTATAAAATGTTTCGATATTAAATCCTCTAATAATATTAGCTGACTCTTTAGCTGTTATGCCTAAAATAATTACTAAAAATAATATTTTTAATCCTAGTATTAGTTTATTTTTATTTTTTTTGATAATCATCACCTCTCTAATTTATTTTATTTTATAAAGTCTACCATATTACATTAAGTATTTTCGCTTTATTACAAATTTGTTATGTACATGTAACCTTACTGTAAAATAATCTCTATATTCAATATATTAATTCTTAATTCTTAATTTTTCTAAGTGGTATTTCTTAATTTTTTCTTTAGAATTTATTATTTATTTGCATCAAAATAAAAGGTTGTCATATAACTGTAGCTTATATGACAACCTTTTATTTTATAGTTCATTTCCTTTTATATCATATTTTCCTGGAATTGGATTATAGTGTTCTATTTTTTTCTTTGAATCATTAGGTTCACAACTTACTCCTAGCAATTTATCTCCATCTGATATTATATATATTACTGTAGAATTAACTCTATCTCCTTTTTTAGAATCTAATGGATGATTTTTTACTACTACTGTATATTTACTTAAATCACTTAAATTTGTGTACTTCGGCTCTATTCTATATGCTATACTTTCTTCTTTAGATATATAGTAACTTGTTTCTTCATTAAAACTTATAAGCTTTAAATTATTTTCCTCTAATACTTTTTTTATAACAGGTGGTGTAAGTATTTTTTGTGTTATATTATCTTCTATAAGTGTATATGAACATAATAAAGCCCCTACTAATAATCCTGCTTTTAAACTATTATGCTTTGATTTTTTATAACTATCAAGTTCATCTTTCTTTATATATTCATAAAAATTAGTAAATGTTAATTGAATATAAGGCCCCACCCAAATATACGCTATTCCAAATGTAAATGCTACTAAAACCATCCAACCTATAAAGCTTAATGAAAGTAATATATAATCCCAAATGTAATTTTTAATAATAAAAATAGATTTCTTAGTAGCTTCAATTAATGAGATATCTTTTTTATCTGCAACAACGTATTGAAGTTGAGAAAATACTATTGAAAAAAACATATTAGATACACTACTAATAAGTGTAATCATTGTTATCTTTGTATGTGTATCTTTTACTAAAAATAAAGGTATCGCTACAAGAGGCCCTGTTAAAATAAAAGTTATACTCATTTGAATTAATACATATCCATATGATTGATACAATCTATTGAATCCTTTTAGAATATCTTTTACTCTAATTTTTTCTCCTCTCACACAATCTAACGATATCATATTCAGCCCTATTACTAATGGCGCTGATATAATTGTAGATATAATACTTATTAAAAGAATTATACTATAAGATGTGAAAATTTTTTCATTTAAAAATGCTGGTATAAATGCAATTATTCCAACTAATACAGTAGCTATCATCATATCTGTTTTATTATCAGCTAACTGTCTTCTAGCGCCTTCTTTCATACCTACCCTTAATTCATCTTTACTCATTTTACTTCCCCCCGGTTTATTGCTATGTAATCTATTTAATATAAATTATATATATTTTATATTAAATTTAAGTTACATTAATTTTACAAATATTGTAAATTTAAAAAAATTGCTTAAACATTGTTTTCAATGACTTTATCTGTTGGCTAAAAAAAAAGATATTACCATAATATTATGGTAATATCTCGAAATTCCTTTAATTTATTCTAATTTTTTGACCTGGATATATTAAGCTTGGATTAGATATATTATTTATATAAGCTAAATGTTCATACGTAGTATTATATCTCTGAGCTATTTTACTTAATGTATCTCCGCTTTTTACTATATAATAAATAACATTAGGCTTTTTATCATTGTTTTCTAATTCTTTAATTTCATTTAATAATATCTGTTCATTAAATGTATTTAAGTCTATATTATTTTCAACCCCACTGACTCTTCCTGCTTCAGAATACTGCCACCCTGCATAATTATTCCCCCATATAGGATTTTGAGCTGGGCTACTTGCTCCATATTGGGCTACCCATAAAGGGTACTTTCCTAAGCCACATTGTGGATCTAAATTAGTTTGTGCAAAATTAGTATAAGTGTAAATAGCTACATCTAATCCACTTAATAACTTAACTTCTTCTAAAAACTCTATGGCTTGTTTTGATAATTTAGATTTGCTTAGGCCACCTGTTTTTTCTAAGTCTAAAACCAATTTGCAATCTGGTTTTAATCCATTTATTGTATTTACAAAATGTTGTGCTTGTTGCTTAGGTGTTGATGTATTTCCAGTGTTAAAAAAATGATAAAAACCTACTTTTAATCCTTCAGATTTTGCCTCATTATAGTATTCTTTAAAACGAGGATCTATATAACTAGTACCTTCTGTTGCCTTTATATAAACAACTTGTACTCCACTATTTGCAACTTCTTTAAAATTTACATAGCCTGTCCAATGGCTTATATCTATACCTTTTAATTTATTCATTAAGAAAACTCCTTTTTAAAATTTTTTAAAATAAAGTCCCCCTAATATATATTATTACTTTTTTTCAAAAATGTGAGTTTATACTATTTAAAAATTCACTTAGCTTGAGCGACTACGTCTGCGAACCACTTCATGTCGCCAAAATTTTATTAAGCGTAAAAAAGCTCAACCTGAATTATTGAGCTTTTGTTTTAATAATCTATTCTATATATATTTTTAAAACTTAATTTTAATTTTTAAATTTAAGTATATCTTTTCTGTTATATAACTATAAAATTTGATCCCAAATATACTAATACTCCTAATATTAATACATAGCCTAAACAAAATTTAGCTGTAGAGCTAAATATTTTACCTTCTTTACCTATCAATCCAGTCGCTGATGTTGCTATGGCTATGCTTTGTGGTGAAATCATCTTCCCTGCAGTTGCTCCAGCTGTATTGGCTGCTACTATCCAATATGGACTTATTTCTAATGATTTAGCTGCCTCTAATTGTAAACTTCCAAAAAGTATATTTGCTGAAGTATCACTTCCTGTAACAAAAGTTCCAACTGCACCTAAAAGTGGTGATATTATCGGATAAAAAGAACCTGTTATTGCGCATAATCCAAAAGATATTGAGCTTGTCATTGTGCTATATGACATAATTTTTGATATTGCAACTATTGAAGTTATAGTTATAAATGATTTAGTTAATTGTTTTAATGTTCTTATAAATACATCTACCATAGTTGATATTTTTACCCTTTGTACTAATCCTGCTATAAATGTAGATATAATTATCATCATACCTGGAGTGTTTATCCACATAAAGTACACCGGTTTAGCCTCTTCACCACTATATATTTGAATTTTACTACTAAACTTAGCTAAAAATTCATTAATAGTTGGGAATAAAGGACTTGCAATTAGAATTAATATACATAAAAGTATGTATGGAAGCCAAACCAATAAACCTTCTTTAAATGAAATTTTTGATTGAGACATTACTCCACTATTAGAATCATACTGTACATTTTGATTTTTATTTTGATTTTCATCCTTTTTATTCATAAACTTAGCCATTAATATAGTTGTCAACATACTACATAGACTGCCTACTAGTGTCGGTAACTCTGCTCCTAAATATTTAGCTATAAATATTTGAGGTATTGCAAATGCAATCCCTGAAATCAGCGTTATCCAAAATACTCCTTTTATAGCTTTAAAACTTCTTTTGGTTAGTGTTACTAATAGAAATGGTATTATAATTATGAATGGTGCCAATTGAATTGATATTATATAACTTAACTTCACAACATCTAATCCTGTTACTGCCGCTAGTGTAGTTACTGGTATTCCAATAGCTCCAAATGCGGTTGGAACTGTATTTGCTATAAGACATATTATAGCTGCAAATACAGGATTAAATCCTATTGATGCTAATATACTAGCCGGAATTGCTACTGCGGTTCCATATCCTGCTACTGCTTCTAAAAATCCTCCAAACCCCCATGCTAATATCAAGACTTGTATTCTTTCATCTGTGGTTATACTTGAAAGCATAATTTTCATAGTATCCATACTTTTTGTTTCAACAGCTAAATTATAAGTAAATAAAGCCGCTACTATTACCAAAAGTATTGGCCAAATAGCAAGTGCTATTCCTTCAATTGATGCTGTTACTGCATCTACCAAAGGCATTTTCCAAAATACAATAGCTATAAAAAATGTTAATACTGCTGTAAAAAAACAAGTCTTATGAGCTGGATGTTTCATCCCCCCTAAAGATATAATTAACCATACTATAGGTACTATGGCTATAAAAAATAAGACGTATTCATTCACCAAGTTTCCTCCCCTTTTATTTTTATTATGGTAACTTGAATGATGGCAAGATGTATTGTCACTTACTATTTTAATAATAATTGATATATTTTTATCTTTCAACTATCATTTGAAAATTAACATTATCCCATATTTTCTATTTTTTCATGACTTCTCCTACTTTAGGAACCCATTTGTTATAATATTTAAGAATAAATTCTGTATAACAGACATTCAAAATTAATTCTATAATTGAGGTTTATATTACCCAATAAAAAATCTATCATCATACTTTAATTCACTTCTTACTCTTCTTTAATATCACGTAAATGAGTATATTGATTTCTCTAAGAGTAAAGGTGTGTCGCGCTATGTTTTAGTGCAACACACCTTTTTATTTTAATAACTTATTCATTATATATGTTTTTAAAACTTAATTTTTACATTTAAACTTTTTAATAAATCTTGCCTGGATTTAATATATTCTTAGGATCAAATCCTACCTTTATATTTTTTATTAAATTCATATATGGTTCACTTTGAGATTCATGTAGATATCCTTTTTTTGCATACCCTATACCATGTTCACCTGAAACTTGACCTCTAAGCTCTCTAGATTTTTTATACATGCAGTCAAAACTTTCTTTTAATTTTAACTCCCATGTTTTATCATCCATACCGTCTCTTAGTATATATACATGAAGGTTTCCGTCACCTGCATGTCCAAAACTTTTTATTCTAACATTTAATTCCTTTTGAAGGTCATGAGTATATCTTATAAATTGCGCAACCTTATCTCTAGGAACAACGACATCACACTCATCCATTTCTGTAGTTGATGATTTTATAGCTTCTAAAAATGCCCCCCTAGCTGACCATATAGATTCATTTCTTTCTTGTGTATCAGATATAAATACATCATATGCTCCATTACCTAAACAAAGGTTTGCTACGTTTTCATATTCTTTTTCTATTTCTTCTTTACTGTTCCCATCAAATTTTAATAAAAGATATGCATCAGATGTATTATCAGGGAATTTTTTACCTAAAAATTCTTCAGCTGCAAGTATTACATCTCTTTCCATAAACTCTATAGCTGTTGGTATGGACTTAGACTTTATTATTTTAGGAACAGTTTCTATAGCTTGCGATAAATCTGGAAATGGAACTAATAAGCTAATTTCTTTTTTAGGCAATGGTAATAATTTAAGTATTGCTTTTGTTACTATGCCTAATGTTCCTTCTGACCCCACTATTAAATCCTTTATACTATACCCTGAACTATTTTTTACTATTTTCCCACCTATATTTATTATTTCTCCTGTAGGAAGTACTACTTCTAATCCTCTTACATAATCTCTAGTAACTCCATATTTTACAGCTTTCATACCTCCTGCGTTTGTATTAATATTACCTGCTATCGTAGCACTCTTTTCACCTGGATCTGGTGGATAAAACAAATCCTTTTCTTGAACGTACTGCCCTATTGTCATTAAAAGCACACCTGGCTCAACAGTTAATGTTAAATTCTCTTCATCTAATTCTAATATTTTATTCATTTTGCTCAAGTTAATCATTATCCCACCATTGATAGCTACAGCCGCTCCCACTAATCCTGTTCCTTGTCCTCTAGGTGTTACTGGTATATTATTTTCATATGAATATTTCATTATTTTAGATACTTGTTCTGTATTATTTATATAAACTAAAACCTCAGGATATTTTTCTACTCCTCCTAATTCATCATGTGAAAAATCTTCGTTTATATCTTCTCCTACAATAACTTCTTCTTTCCCACAAATATTTATCAAAAAATCTATATCATTTTTATCAATTCTTTTATACATTTATATCCCCCCTATCCTTCTATTGTGAATACATTTTCCAATTGACTTTGTTCTACTTTTTCGATAATTTTAGGAACTATTTCATAAATATCCCCTACTAAAGATACATGAGCAACATCAAATATAGGAGCTTTTTCATCTTGATTTATTGATACTATATAGTCAGCCCCTTGCATACCAGCTACAAATTGAACCGCACCAGATACACCACAAGTTATTATTAATTTAGGTTTTACTGTTCTTCCACTAAGGCCTATTTGTTTTCTTGGATCTATCCACCCAGACTCTATTAATGGTCTTGTTCCTGCTACTTGAGCATTTAAAACATCCGCCAATTTATATATCATATCCATATCTTCTTGTTTTTTTATTGCTCTACTAGCTACTATTATAACTTCTGAATCTTCAATCCCTACTTCTTTTGTTTTAGGTTTTGTACTTAAAACATTTATATTTGATGATAATTCTTGTTTATCAATATTACATGAAATAACTTTACCCTTTGGATTTTCAACTTCTTCAGGTGCTGAGAATATTTTATATCTTACTGTTGCAAATTGAGGTCTATTGTTTGGTGTATATATATGTGCCATTATATTTCCACCAAATGCAGGTCTTATTTGATCTAAATCAGTATTTTCTTGTATATCTAATATCGTACAATCAGCTGTAAGTCCTGTTTTAAATCTAGCTGCAAGCCTAGGAGCTAACGATCTACCTACAGTTGTTCCTCCAACTAACATTATGGTCGGTTTTACATTATGTATAAAATTTTCAGCTGCTTTAGTATATGGTTCTATTCTAAAATCTTTAAATTCTTCACTATCATAAACAAATACTTTATCTACTCCATAAGATAACAACTTATCACATCTATCTTTTATATTTCGCCCTATGAATACACAGTATATAGGATGATTTATTTTATTTGCCATTTCACGAGCTTTCCCTATCAATTCATAAGTTACAGGGTGTATATCCCCTTCATGATGATCTACATAAACTGCTATACCTCTCCATTCATCTTTGTTTATTTCAACTTTTTTCTCTTCTTTAAACTCAAATACTCCATCTGGACCTTTCTTTACACATAATTTACACATCTTACACCCAGAATTTATTTCTAATTTATCGTTAACTATTTCTATTGCATCAAATGGACATATTTTTACTATTTCTTCAATATCTTTTACTTTTTCATGATTTATAATTATCCTAGCCATATTTATCCCCTCTCTTAAATTAACTTTAAGTTTTTTAATTTTCCAACTAAAATATCTGTAACCTCTTCTGCACTACCTTTTAAAACTTCCTTTTCATTATTTGATGTAGGAGGAAAGATTCTTAAAACTTGAGTTGGAGAACCATTTAACCCATAGTTATTTTCGTCTTGGTCTTCAAAATCTTTTAGACTATACATAGGTATTTCTCTATTCTTAGTTTTTAAACCTAACTTAAAAGAAGGGAGCCTCGGTTGGAATATTCCTTTTTCTACAGTTATTAGACATGGAAATTCTATTTCACATACTTCTAATGTATTTGGCATATCCACTTCAACTATTATACTTTTTTCTTTTATTTCCACTATCTTATTTACATTTGTTATATGTGGAATATTTAAAAATTCAGCTATTTCAGGTCCAACTTGAGCAGTATCTCCATCAGTTGTTTGCTTTCCACAAATTATTAAATCTGGTTTTCCTATCTTTTTTATACCCTGAGATAATGCATATGATGTGGCCAAAACATCTGCTCCTGCAAATTTTCTATCACTTAATATTGCACCTTCATCAACACCCATCATAAAACTTTCCTCTATAACTTGCTTAGCTTGTGGAGGCCCCATAGTTATAACTTTTAATGTACCACCTTTTTCTTTTCTTATTCTAAGAGCTGTCTCTAGTGCATACAAATCATATGGATTCATTTTAGAATCCACACCATCTCTTTTTAGTACCCCTGTTACTTCATCAACTTCTACTTCACTAGTTCCTGGAACTTGTTTTATACATATTAAAATTTCCATTACCTTTCCCCCTTATCTACTTTACGATTACAGATACTCCATCTGGGATAACTAATACTTTTGCATCACTTCCTTTAATCTTTAGTGCCATATCTAAAGCCTCTTTAAAATTATATGCATGTTTCATATGCATTTTTTTTATCATACTTGGGTCACATTTATCTGTAACCATTATTACTGTGTGCTTCTCTAGTATCCTAGCTAGAATTTGAAATTCCCATTGATCTGGTACTGTTTCACTTCTAGTTACTTTTCTTACATTATCTAATACTTCTTTAGGAGATTTAGAATTTGCTATATTATCATAAAAAGATTCACCCCCATGACCATCATTGCATGCAGCTATCATTATTATTACTCCCTCATCATTACATGTAGATTCTGCTGCAGTCATTCCTTTAACAGCTTGGTATATATTTTGATCTAATGGATATCCTCCATTTGTGCTGACAACAATATCTGATTTTTTAGAATTCACCTTTGATAAATTTGTTACAAATTCACATCCTTCACTATGAGCCCTTTCAACATCTCCAGAGAAGCATTCTATAATTTTTTTATCTTGATCTATTACTACATTTACTATAAATGCTAATTTAGCTACTTTGGCTGCATAAACCATATCTTCATGAATAGGATTTCTTTTTAATACTCCTGTTCTAGAATTTTCATTATCTATAAAATCACTACAATGGTTATACATTATGGTTTTAGCTGATGCTATTCCAGGTAGTATACTTTTTCTTCCTCCTGAAAATCCAGCAAAGAAATGAGGTTCTATGAAACCTTCGGCTATCAATAAATCAGCTTCATACGCAATCCTATTTATATAAAAATCTCCTCCAGATGGCAATATCCCTGCTTTTATCATCTGGCTATCATCAGTAGATATATGCATAATTATTTCTTCATTATCTACTATTTCTTGACCCATTTTATAAATCAACTCTTCTCTTGTACTAGGTCTATGAAATCCTGTTGCTATTAATATTTTTATTTTTATATCTGGATTCGACTCTCTTAACCTTCTTAAAATTATAGGTAACGTTATTTTGCTAGGCACAGGTCTTGTATGGTCACTAGTTATTATTACAACATCATTTTTACCTTTTGCTAATTCTTCTAATTTTTCTGAGCCAATAGGGTTATCCATTGATTTTTCTACTATTATATCCTGATTTAAGCTTACCTTATATGAATGTGCCTTTGACTCTAATATAGCTGAAAAATTCTTATCTGGTATATCAATCCACATACCATCCTTTGAATAAGGAACTTTAAATTTAGGCATTTATTTACCTCCATTATTTATATTTATGTAACTATAAAATCTAATCCCAAATATACTAATAATCCTAGTATTAATACATACGCTAAACAAAACTTAACTGTAGAACTAAATATTTCACCTTCTTTACCTATTAATCCAGTCGCCGATGTCGCTATAGCTATGCTTTGCGGTGAAATCATTTTCCCCGCAGTTGCGCCAGCTGTATTAGCTGCTACTATCCAATATGGATTTATTCCTAGTGATTTAGCTGCCTCTAATTGTAATTCTCCAAAAAGTATATTTGCAGAAGTATCACTTCCTGTAACAAAAGTTCCAACTGCTCCCAAAAGAGGTGCTATTATCGGATAAAAAGAACCTGTTATTGCGCATAATCCAAAAGATATAGAACTTGTCATTAAGCTATATGACATAATTTTCGATATTGCAACTATTGAAGTTATAGTTATAAATGATTTTGTTAATTGTTTTAATGTTTTTATGAAAATATCTACCATAGCTGATATTTTTATTTTTTGAACTAATCCTGCTATAAATGTAGATATAATTATCATCATCCCTGGAGTATTTATCCACATAAAATATACAGGTTTAGCACCTTCCCCACTATATATTTGAATTTTGCTACTAAACTTAGCTAAAAATTCATTAATAGCTGGGAATAATGGACTTGCAATTAGAATTAATATACATAAAAGTATGTATGGAAGCCAAGCCAATACCCCTTCTTTAAATGAAATTTTCGATTGGGATATTTCTCTACTATTAAAATCACATTGTGAATTTTCATTTTTACTTTCTTTCTTTTTATTCATAGATTTAGCCATTAATATAGTTGTAACCATACTACACAAACTGCCTACTAATGCCGGTAACTCTGCTCCTAAATATTTAGCTATAAATATTTGAGGTATTGCAAATGTAACTCCTGAAGCTAGTGTTATCCAAAATACTCCTTTTATAGCTTTAAAACTTCTCTTTGTTAATATTACTAATGCAAATGGTATTATAATTATGAATGGTGCTAATTGAATTGATATGATATAACTTAACTTCATAACATCTAATCCTGTTACTGCCGCTAGTGTAGTTACTGGTATTCCAATAGCTCCAAATGCGGTTGGAACTGTATTTGCTATAAGACATATTATAGCTGCAAATACAGGATTAAATCCTATTGATGCTAGTATACTAGCTGGAATTGCTACTGCGGTCCCATATCCTGCTACTGCTTCTAAAAACCCTCCAAACCCCCAAGCTAATATCAATACTTGTATTCTTTCATCTGTAGTTATGCTTGAGAGCATGTTTTTCATAGTGTCCATACTTTTTGTCTCAACAGCTAAATTATAAGTAAATAATGCAGCTACTATTACTAAAAGTATTGGCCAAATAGCAACTGCTATTCCTTCAATTGATGCTGTTGCTGCATCTATCAAAGGCATTTTCCAAAATACAATAGCTATAAAAAATGTCAATAATGCTGTAAAAAAACAAGTCTTATGAGCCGGGTATTTCAAAATCCCTAAAGATACAATTAACCATACTATAGGTACTATGGCTATAAAAAATAAGACGTATTCATTCACCAAGTTTCCTCCCCTTTTTATTTTTTATATGGTAACTTGAATGATGGTAAGATGTATTACCACTTATTATTTTAATAATAAACGATATATTTTTTTCTTTCAATCATAGTTTTAAAATTAACACTATTCTGTATTTTGAATGAAATCATTCTTTTCAAATCATCTTTGGCATGTTTTTTTCTTTTGATTAATTTTTTATAGTCTTTTTGATTATTTCATTTTTTAAATTGCATTTATCTTGTAAATCACTAATCTTTTTAGTCTATTAAAGTTTTAGTTTTTTATATTATATCTTATATCAATTC
>NZ_JAKEDR010000051.1 GCF_023653455.1 Paraclostridium ghonii | reverse complement strand
GATATAGAACTTATAATATACATAATTGAAAAGTGGTGATATGAATGAAAAAAATAAAGTTTATATATAACCCAAAATCAGGGGATAAAAAAATAGTATATAAATTAGATAATATAATATCTAAGTTTCAAGATAATGGATATACAGTGGTACCATATAGGATATCAAAAAATAATACTATGGAAAAAGGGTTAGAGGATATTGAGGATAATTATGAGTATATTTTAATTGCTGGAGGAGATGGAAGCATAGATAGACTTGTTAATTACATGAAAAAAAATAATATAGACTTACCAATTGCGATCCTTCCTACTGGAACAGCAAATGATTTTGCTAATGTGCTGAAGATACCCTTAGATATAAATTTAGCAATAGATAAGATAATTAATTCAGAGCCTACAAATATAGACTTAGGTATTATTAATGATGATTATTTTGTAAATATAGCAAGTTCAGGGATGTTTACAGATGTTTCACAAAGAGTTGATGAAAATCTAAAAAATTCTATAGGTAGAGTTTCATATATAATAAAAGGGGTAGAAGATGCTATAAATTTGAGAAAATTTAGAGTACATGTTAAGTCAAAAGAGTTAGAGTATGAAGGGGATATGTACTTGATTTTAATTTTAAATGGTAGAACGGCAGGAAATATAAATTTAGCACATTATGCTATGCTAGATGATGGATATTTAGATGTAATAATTTTTAAAGCAATGCCAATACCTAAAACTATACCACTTCTTTTAGATATTATAAAAGGAGCACCTATAGATAAATATAATGAAATTATATATTTTAAAACGGATGACTTATATATAGATTGCAAAGAAAACATTGTAACAGATATAGATGGAGAAAGAGGACCTGATTTTCCTCTTTATATAAAATGTGATAAACAAGGTGTTAAAATATTAGGAATTGAATAATAGTTAAATTGTTAAAATCCACATTGATATAAATGTGGATTTTAGTTTATACTTGTATATATCAAAATAAAAAGGAGAATTAGATGGAAAAGTTATATTATGAAGATCAATATATAAAAGAGTTTAGTGCAGAAATTATAGATATAAAAGAAAAAGACTCTAATTTTCATATACAATTAGATAAAACTGCGTTTTTCCCTGGTGGGGGAGGTCAATTTTGTGATACAGGTAAAATTGATACTCATGAAGTAATAGATGTATATGAAGAAGATGGAAAAATTTATCATGTTGCAAAAACTAAACCTATAAAAATACATAGGGTAAAATGCTTTATAGATTGGGATAAAAGAGAGGATGGCATGAATCAACATTTGGGGCAACATGTATTATCAGGATGCTTTTTCAAGTTATTTAATGCCAATACAGTAGGATTTCACTTAGGAAAAGAGTTTAGTACTGTAGATATACAAGGATTTTTAACTGAAGATCAGATTAAAGAAGCTGAAATATTTGCAAATGAAATTATAAATAGAGATATATATGCAGAGTTTTTAAATCCAGATAAAAAAGAATTAAAAAAAATGAGACTAAGAAGAGACTTACCTAAAACTAATGAACAAATAAGAGTTGTAAAAATAGATGATTTAGATATGAATGCTTGTTGTGGAGTTCATCCAAGGTCAACTCTATCTCTTAGAATGATAAAAATAAAAAGATTTGAAAAATGTAGAAATGCTACTAGAATAGAATATTTAACAGGTAAAAGAGCAATTGATTATAGTATGGAAAGAGATAATTGCTTAAATGATATATGTAGATACTTAAAGTGTGGAGACAAAGATGCTATAAATGGAATCAAAAACTTACATAACAATTTAGAGGATGCACTACAATATGTTAAAAAGATAGAAAGCGAAATAGCTAGATATCAAGTTAAGGAAATGATAGATCAAGGAGATAAGATAGGCGAGATTTCTTTAATTAAAAAAGTATATGAAAAAGAAAATATAAAGTATGTATCAAAGATAGTTTCTAAATTGATTGAAAATGAAAAAACAGTGGCTTTAATGGTAATTAAAAATGAAGAGAAATTAAACTTTATATTTGCCACATCAAAAGGATTAGATAAACTGAATATGAATGAATTGTTAAAGGATGCTATAAAATTAGTAGATGGTAAAGGCGGAGGGAGCAGCGTTTTAGCTCAAGGAGCAGGAAAAGATAATGGGAATATAGATTCAGTACTTAGTTATGCAACAATAAAAATAGAAAATTTATTAAAATAACAGAGTAGGTATACCTACTCTGTTATTATATTTCTAAGTTTTTCTATATCAAGCAATTTCACATAATCATTAGTATAATCTATTAAATTATCATTTTTCATATTTATGAACTCTCTAGATAAAGAGGGTCTAGGTACCCCTAAAGATTCTGCTATTTTAGTTTTAGTTTTTGGCATTTTTATAAAATTATTTTTTTGTAACTCATATTCATCTAATAAAAAGCTTGCAATTTTTTGCCTTATACTTATAAATGAAACGGTTTTAATAGTTTTATTAAGTTCAACAATTTTGTTTGTAATATCATTTAAAAATGATATTAATACATCTTTATGATTCGAGCAAAAATCTATAAAGTCGTATTTATCAATAAATATTATTTCGCTTTTTGAGTTTGAAACAACTGTAGCTGGATATAGGTTTATATCTGAAAAAGTTATGACTTCTCCAAACAAATTTCCTTTTGAGAAAGAAGACATTAAAACAACTTTATCTCCAGGTAAAAATCTTTTAATGTCAACTCCACCATCTAAAACTAATCCTATAGAATTACATGGATGACCCTCAAGTGCTATTATATCTTCTTTATTATACTTTTTTATTACATATTTAGAATCTTTAAATAAATCCAGTATTTCTTTTTTAGTTAAATTTTTAAACATAATTTCACCTTATATTATATTGTTATTAATCTATTTTATATAAACACTAATACTTTAATAAATAGATTATAGCATAGAATAATATTTAACTGCAAAGTCTCTAAACTCTTTTGCATACTTTCCCATATAATTATCAGGATGCCAAGAAATATTTATATATCTTTTACAAACAGGATCTATAACTTTTAAAAGTTTTAAAGAATCATCTTCATGAATATTCCAAGATATTTCAGGGATAAAGCTTATGCCAAGTCCTGCAACAATTAATTGACGAACTATGTAAGGAACATCGCTTTCAAAAACTATTTTAGGTTTAAAACCTGCATATTGACAAAGAGAATGAGATATAGTTCTAAATGGTTTATTAGATTGAAAACTTATAAAATTCTCATTTGATATTTCTTCTAAAAATATAGAATCTTTGCTAGCTAGAGGATGACTATTATGAATACCTATGAACAATTCTTCCTCTAATAAAGTTATAGAAAATGGATTAATTACTTTATCTAAGGTAGATGATATGCAAAAATCAAAATCTTTGAAATCGATTTCTCCATTAACATTTTGAAGTAATTTAAAAGTAGTCTCAGGATAAACCTTTTTAAAGTCTAGAATCAAATTAGGCAAAGTGTTAGATCCAGCCAAAACTAAAAGTTTGATTTCTGATGTTGACTGATTATTGCTATCAAGGAGTTTTTTTACGCCATTTTCCAAAACTGAAAGTGTTTCATTTACAGTTTCTAAAAACATCTCTCCATTTTCATTTAAACTTATTGTTTTTCCATTCCTATCAAATAATTCAACTCCAAGTTCTTTTTCTAAAGAGTTAATAACCCTGCTTAAGGCAGGTTGTACAATATGTAGCTTTTTAGCTGCATTAGTCATATGCTGAGTTTTTGCAACAGTCTGAAAATATTTAAGATGAAGAAGCTCCATTTAATCAAATCACCATCCTAGATTATATAATAAATTTGCTATTAATATATAACAAACTATGTATTATACATTTATTAAAGGGTCATATAGAATATTCTTAATAATAAAAAAATATTTAGTCAAATAGTACCATATATTTCTAGGTATGTAAATTAAAAAATTAACAGGAGGAATGCATATGAGATTTAGTTTTGAAGATGTATTTTTAAGCCAATTTATGTTGATGTTTTTAGCTATAGTTACAGGTCTTATATTTGGAAAAATTAAGTTTGGTAAGTTTAGATTTGGGATATCGGGGGCATTATTTACAGGACTTATAATTGGGTGGGGGGCTTTTAAATACGCCGCAAAAATACCAGAAGGGTCTCAGGCATTTAAATCTGCACAAGCATTGTTGTCAGTTGGAGTAGTATCAAGTGATTTCTTTGATATATTTTTAATATTATTTGTTTGTTCAGTAGGATTATTGGCAGCAAAAGATATGGGAATAGTGTTGAAAAAATACGGATTAAAGTTTGTAATACTGGGGATGATGATAACGTTTACAAGTGCAGCAGCAACTTATGGAGCAACATTATTTAGTGATGGGTTAAATCCATACGAAGTATCAGGGGTATATACAGGTGCACTTACAAGTTCACCGGGTCTAGCAGCTGCAATAGAAACTGCTAGAGGGCATGCTACACAGAGAGCATCAGAGTTTGGCGATATGAATTTAGTAGAAAAAGAAGAATTTCTGAAAATGGCAGGAGTAAAAAACATACCAAAAGATTTAAATACTTTTCAATTAAATAATGATATAAAAAAACAATACATAGTAAATGCAGAAGCAAGCATTGGAGCAGGTCATGCAATAGGGTATCCTTTCGGGGTATTAATAGTTATATTAGCGGTCAATTTTTTCCCAACAATATTTAAGATAGATGTAGAAAAAGAAAAATTACAGTACAAAAAAGAATTAGAAGATGCAAAAAAATCAAGTAATTCATCAAAAAATATAAAAGAAAGTAAATTCGATATTTTAGGCTTTGTAATAGCATGTACATTTGGATATATAATTGGAAACATAAATATATATTTACCATTTATAGGGTACTTTAGCCTAGGATCAACAGGAGGAGTACTAATAGGTTCATTGATTTTAGGATATATAGGGAAAGTTGGAAGTATAAGCTTTAGAATGGATTCAAAGGTGTTAGGGGTAATAAGAGATGTTGCATTATCTTTTTTCTTAGCAATTGTAGGACTAAGATATGGATACAAAGCTGTAGATGCAATGATAGGAGCAGGCGCATATCTAGGAATTATATCGATAGTAGTTGGAACTGTAGGTATGTTAACTGGATTCTTCTTAGGAAAATACGTATTAAAAATAAATTGGCCGATGTTATCAGGGGCTATTTGTGGAGGTATGACATCTACTCCAGGATTAGGAGCAGCTGTTGAAGCTTTAGGGAGTGATGAGCCAGCAGCCGGTTATGGAGCAACATACCCATTTGCGCTTTTAGGAATGGTTATTTTTACTATAATACTTCATAAATTACCAATGTAGGTATTTGGTTTTAAAATAAAAATGCTAGGAGGGAAAATTATGAATGAAAGATTAAGATGTGATGAATTAAAAAGTAAAGTGATGAGTGCACAAGAAGCTGCTAAATTGTTTAAGGATGATATGGTTGTGGGGGCTAGTGGATTTACACCAGCGGGATATCCTAAGGCAGTACCGTTAGCTTTAGCTGATAGAGTGAAAAATGGAGAAAATATAGGAATTACATTGATAACAGGTGCATCTGCTGGACCTGAATTAGATGGAGCTTTAAGTGATACTGGAGTTATAAAAAGACGATATCCGTATCAAACAAACTCGAATTGTAGAAATGCTATAAATAATTCAAACATAAATTATTCTGATATGCACT
Source organism: Paraclostridium ghonii (assembly GCF_023653455.1). Classification (GTDB taxonomy): domain Bacteria; phylum Bacillota; class Clostridia; order Peptostreptococcales; family Peptostreptococcaceae; genus Paraclostridium; species Paraclostridium ghonii. The sequence continues at coordinate 13,464 of NZ_JAKEDR010000051.1, read as the reverse complement.
TAAGTCATACACCACAATGGGTTAAATATGGCTTCTTTGGTAAAATTGATATAGCATTAATAGAAGCTACTGCTATAACAGAAGAAGGATATATAATTCCATCAACATCAATAGGAAATTCTAATGTATTTGTAGAGTGTGCAGACAAGGTAATAATAGAAATAAATACATCTCAGCCAATAGAGTTAGAGGGAATACATGATATTTATAATATAGAAGTTCCTCCAAATAGAAAGCCAATACCATTAATCAAACCCGATGATAAGATCGGAACTCCTTATATAACTTGCAATAAGGAAAAAATAGCAGCAATAGTATATACCGATATAAAAGATAAAACAAGACCTGTTGCACCAATTGATTGTGTGTCAGAAAAAATGGCTAAAAATCTTATAGGATTTTTAGAAAAAGAAGTAGAATCTAATAGACTTCCAAAAAATTTACTACCTCTTCAATCTGGAGTTGGAAGTGTAGCAAATGCAATTCTTGGGGGATTAGTTAAATCAGAGTTTGAGGATTTAGTTATATATTCAGAAGTAATACAAGATAGTGTTATAGACTTAATTGAATGTGGAAAAGTAAAGTTTGCTTCAGGAACGTCTTTGACAATATCACCAGAAAGACTAGATAGTTTTTATTCAAATTTTAGTAAATATAAAGATAAGTTAATTCTTAGACCTCAAGAAATAAGTAATAGCCCTGAAATTGCAAGAAGGTTAGGTGTAATAGCAATAAACACAGCTATAGAAGTAGATATATATGGAAATGTTAATTCAACCAATATAATGGGTAGTAGAATGATGAATGGAATTGGGGGATCAGGAGATTTTGCTAGAAATGGATATTTAACAATTTTTACAACAGAGTCAATAGCTAAAAATGGAGATATATCTAGTATAGTTCCTATGGTATCGCACCATGATCACACAGAACATGATGTTATGGTAATTGTGACAGAACAAGGGGTTGCAGATCTAAGAGGTTTATCTCCAAAAGAAAGAGCTAAAGAAATAATAAAAAACTGTGCTCATCCAGACTATAAAGAGGCTTTATATAACTATTTTGATAGGGCATGTGAAGGCAAATATAAACATACTCCACATATCTTAAAAGAATCTTTATCTTGGCATGATAAATTTTTAGAAGATGGAACTATGATTAATCTTGGCATGGTAAATTTTTAGAAGTTGGGATTATGATTAAGTAAAAAAATGGGAAAAATTTTTTTCTTTAATAATGAAAAAAAATAAGTAATAGTTGCATTGTTAATAAAACATTTTAGATAACATATAGATAAATTCGTTGAATTTATCTATATGTTAAATTTAAAATTTAACAGTATGCAAGAATAATTTCTGAAAATTTCAAATTTTAACATGAGAATTATGTGCTGAAATAAAAGCTGCATAAAAACGATTGCAATCTTACGGATATGTGTGTAATAATTTTATACAAGGGTATTTATTAAAATATTATATCAATTTAATATATAAAAATCTCTAAAAACAAATCCAATTACTTAGGGGTAAAGAATAGGGGGCATTCATATGACGAATAGCAAAGAAAAAATTCAAGAGAGTTTTAACAAGTGGGAAGAAGGAAAAGTTAATAAGTCTATAGATAGATTCCCAGAAAGAAAAGAAAACTTTGAATTTGACACAGGACAAGCAATGAAAAGACTGTATACACCACTAGATGTAGAAGTTGATTATGAAAATGACTTAGGATATCCAGGACAATATCCATATACAAGGGGAGTTCAGCCTACAATGTATAGAGGAAAGTTTTGGACTATGAGAATGTATGCTGGATTTGCAACAGCAGAAGAGTCAAATCAAAGATATAAATATTTAATAGATCAAGGGTCAATGGGTCTTTCAGTAGCATTTGACCTTCCAACTCAAATGGGTTATGACTCAGATGATGATATATCAGAAGGAGAAGTTGGAAAAGTTGGAGTTTGTATAGACTCATTAGCAGATATGGAAATACTATTTGATGGAATACCTCTAGATAAGGTTTCTACATCGATGACTATAAATGCACCAGCATCAGTTCTTTTAGCAATGTATATAGCAGTTGCTGAAAAACAAGGCGTATCTCCTGATAAATTAAGAGGAACTATACAAAATGATATATTAAAAGAGTATGTAGCAAGAGGTACTTACATATTCCCCGTAAAACCATCAATGAGATTAATAACTGATATATTTGAATATTGTTCAAAAGAAGTTCCTAAATGGAACACAATAAGCATATCAGGTTACCATATAAGAGAAGCAGGAGCTAATGCAGTTCAAGAGGTAGCGTTCACATTAGCTGATGGCATTGCTTATGTAAATGCCGCAATAGAAGCAGGATTGAATGTAGATGATTTTGCGCCTAGATTATCATTTTTCTTTAATGCTCACAACAACTTATTAGAAGAAGTTTCAAAATTTAGAGCAGCAAGAAGAATATGGGCAAAAGTTATGAAAGAAAGATTTAAAGCGACTAATCCAAAATCACAAGCACTTAAGTTCCACACACAAACAGCAGGTTGTACACTTACAGCTCAACAACCTGAAAACAACATAGTCAGAGTTGCGATTCAAACATTAGCAGCAGTACTTGGAGGTACTCAATCATTACATACAAATTCAAAAGACGAGGCACTAGCACTTCCAACAGAAGATTCAGTAAGAGTAGCACTTAGAACACAACAAATAGTAGCAAATGAAAGTGGTGTAGCAGATAGTATAGATCCACTAGCAGGTTCTTATTATGTAGAGAGTTTAACTAAGCAAATAGAAAAAGAAGCACTAATATTAATTGAAAAAATAGATGAATTAGGAGGTGCACCACAAGCTATAGAAAAAGGATTTATACAACAAGAAATAATGGATAGTTCATATAGATATCAAAAAGAAATAGAAAATAAAGAAAGAATAATAGTTGGAGTTAATAAGTTCCAAATAGAAGAAGAAGCTCCAAAAGGATTATTGAAAGTTGATCCTATGGTTGGGGAAAGACAAAAAGAAAAGATAAAAGAGCTTAAAGACAGAAGAGACAATGATAAAGTTAAACAAGCTTTAGAAGCACTTAGAAAAGTTTGTAATTCTGATGAAAACGTAATGCCATATATACTAGATGCAGTAAGAGAATATGCTACATTAGGTGAGGTTTGTGGTGTTATGAGAGAAGAGTTCGGAGAATATAAACAAACGGTTATGATATAGGGGGGGATATTGATATGAGACCAATAAGAGTATTAGTTGCAAAACCAGGTTTAGATGGTCATGATAGGGGAGCTAAAGTAATAGCAAGGGCATTAAGAGATGCCGGTATGGAGGTTATATATACAGGGCTTCGTCAAACTCCAGAACAAATTGTAGCAGCAGCTATACAAGAAGACGTTGATGTTGTTGCTATGAGTATATTATCAGGAGCTCATAACCATTTACTACCAAAGGTTGTGGAGCTATTAAAAGAAGAAGAGGCGGATGATATATTAGTAGTTGGAGGAGGCGTAATACCTGAAGATGATATTCCGTATTTAAAAGAAAAAGGAATTGCAGAAATATTTACACCAGGAACGCCTACATCTGTAACCATAGATTTTATTAGAGTAAATTTAAAAAGATCATTAGGTTAAAATAAGGAGAAATTTATGGAAGATATAGTGAACAGAGTCTTAGGAGGAAAAAAAAGAGATTGTGCTAGGCTTATCACTATTGTAGAAAATGAACAACAAGGATATGAAGAGATTTTAAAAGACATATATAAATACACTGGAAGGGCATATGTTATAGGCATAACTGGCCCTCCTGGTGCAGGGAAATCTACTCTAACTGATAAGTTAGTAAAGCTTATAAGAAAAGAAAATAAAAAAGTTGGAATTATAGCAATAGATCCAACTAGTCCGTTTACAAAAGGAGCTATACTTGGAGACCGTGTAAGAATGAACGATCTAAATACAGATAAAGATGTATTTATAAGATCTATGGGAACTAGAGGAAGCTTAGGAGGATTGTCAAATGCAACTCAAGCTGCTATAAAAGTTTTAGATGCTTACGGGTGTGACTACATATTTATAGAAACAGTAGGAGTTGGACAATCAGAAATTGATATTGTTAAAACTGCAGATACAACCTTAATAGTTATGGTTCCAGGCCTTGGGGATGATATCCAAGCTATAAAAGCAGGTGTTATGGAAATTGCAGATGTATTTGCAGTAAACAAAGCTGATAAAGATGGAGCTAAAAGAACTTCTTTAGAAATTGAAATGATGTTAGATTTTAAAAAAGATTGGGAATTTAGACCACCTGTTAGTTTAGTTGTTGCAGAAAATGGTGAAGGGGTAGAGTTAGTTTATCAAAATATATTAAATCATAAAAATTTTTTAGAACAAACTAATAAATTAAATGAAAAAAGGTTAGAAAGAAATAGAATTGAAGTTAAAGAATTAGTCCAAAGAAAAGTTTCTAAATTAGTTAAAAGTTTAGAATATACAAAAGAGATTGATGAACTTTTAGAAAAAACTATAAGTAGGGAAATAGATCCATATTCTATAAGCAATATGTTGTTTGAAAAGGTTACAAAATAAATTATTAGGGAGAAATATTATGAACTTATCAAGAGTAGATCATATTGGTATAGCTGTAAATAATTTAGAAGAAACTTTAAAGTTTTATGAAGATGTATTAGGATTAAAATGTGAAGGAACTGAGATAGTGGAAGATCAGAAGGTAAAAGTAGCATTTTTACCAGTTGGAGATACAGAACTTGAGTTATTAGAATCAACAACAGAAGATGGTCCTATAGCTAAATTTATAGCTAAAAATGGAGGACGTGGAGGAATTCAACACGTTGCAGTTAGGGTTGATAATATAGAAAAAGCAATAGAGGAAGTTAAGGCTAAAGGATACAAAATGATAGATGAAAAACCAAGATATGGTGCTGGAAATGCAAAAATAGCATTTTGTCATCCAAAAGGTACAGATGGAGTTTTATTAGAACTAAGTGAAAGAAAATAATTATAACAAAAATTTGGGGGTGATTTTGTGTCACAAGAAAAGCTAAATTTACTTTATGAAAAAAGACATAAAATAGAGCAAGGTGGAGGACAAAAAAGAATAGATAAGCAGCATGCATCAGGAAAATTAACCGCAAGAGAAAGGCTAAATAAATTATTTGATGAAAATACATTTGTAGAACTAGATGCATTTGTTAGACATAGATGTATAAACTTTGGAATGGAGAATCAAGAAATACCAGGAGAAGGGGTAGTAACGGGATATGGTAAAGTTGATGGAAGACTAGTTTGTGCATTTGCCCAAGATTTTACTGTGCTTGGAGGATCATTGGGAGAGATGCATGCAAAAAAAATAGGAAAAGTTATGGATACAGCTTTAAAATTAGGAGCACCTGTTGTTGGATTTAATGACTCAGGGGGGGCAAGAATCCAAGAAGCTGTTGATGCACTTGCAGGATATGGAGAAATTTTTTATAAAAATACAATTGCTTCAGGGGTGGTACCACAAATTTCTGCAATAATGGGGCCTTGTGCAGGAGGAGCTGTTTACTCTCCAGCATTAACAGATTTTGTATATATGGTAGATCAGACAAGTCAAATGTTTATAACAGGACCACAAGTTATAAAAACTGTTACTGGTGAAGAAGTAACGGCAGAAGAGTTAGGGGGAGCATCAACTCACAATACAACTTCTGGGGTTGCTCATTTTATGGCTTCAAATGATGAAGATTGTATATATCAAATAAGAAGATTATTATCATTCCTACCTTCTAACAACTCTGAGAAGGCTCCTATATTAGAATGTATAGATGATCCAAATAGAAAAAATGATGTTTTAAATAGTATAATTCCGGATGGTTCAAATAAACCATATGATATGAAAGAAATTATATATGAAATAATAGATGATGGTGATTTTTATGAAGTTCAACCATTCTTTGCTCAAAATATAATAACTGGATTTGCAAGAGTAAATGGAGAAAGTATAGGAATAATTGCAAATCAACCAAAGGTAATGGCGGGATCGCTTGATATAAATGCATCTGACAAATCATCAAGATTTATAAGAACTTGTGATGCTTTTAATATACCTATACTTAGTTTAGTAGATGTCCCAGGATTTTTACCAGGAACATCTCAAGAATATGGTGGTATAATTCGCCATGGGGCTAAAATGCTTTATGCATATAGTGAAGCAACAGTTCCTAAAATTACATTAATAACTAGAAAAGCTTATGGAGGATCATATCTTGCGATGTGCTCTAAAGATTTAGGAGCTGATATGGTATTTGCTTGGCCAACAGCAGAAGTTGCAGTAATGGGACCGAGTGGAGCAGCTAATATAATATTTAAAAATGATATAAAAAATGCCAAAGATTCAAAAGAAATGAGAGAAATAAAAATTAAAGAATATACAGATGAATTTGCAACTCCATATAAAGCGGCTGAAAGAGGATATATAGATGATGTAATTGAACCTTCATTATCTAGAATAAGAATAGCAGATGCTATAGATACACTAGCATCTAAACGTGAAGATAGACCTCCTAAAAAACATGGGAATATACCTTTATAGGAAGGTGGTAAATTATGAATATTAGCCAATTACTAGAAGCTTTAAAAGATCCTTCAGCTTCACTTTCAATAGGAGAAAAACTATTAGCAGGAGTTTGTGTAGCAATTCTTTCAATGGCAGTAGTTTTTATAGTTTTAGTTATAATAGCTTTTATAATAAAAATATTACAATTTGATAGAGGAAATAATCAAAAAACTATTAGCAATGTACAACCAACGCAAGAACCTTTAAATAATGATACAAGTAAGAATGAAAACATAGAAGAGTTAGTATCTGTCATAACTGCCTCAATTGCAGCTGCTACGGGAAATAGTACGAATAATATAATAGTTAAGAAAATACAAAGAACTAATAATAATAAATCAAGTTGGGAAAGAATGACTAAAAATATTACTAAGTAAAACGGGGGGAGTTTATAATGATAAAAAAATATAATATAACTGTAAATGGAAATACATATGAAGTGGAAGTTGAAGAATTAGGAAGCCAAGCATCACAACAAAGACCACAAGTAACAAATCAACAAACTCAGCCACAAGCAACTCCAAAGGTACAAATTCAAAAAACTCAAACAGCACAATCACAAGGTGGAGGAAGTGTTTTAGCACCTATGCCAGGAACAATAAACGATGTACGTGTAAAAGTTGGAGATAGTGTGAAAAAAGGCCAAGTATTATTAATACTTGAAGCTATGAAAATGGAAAATGAAATAATGGCAAGTTCTGATGGTGCAGTTAAATCAGTAGAAATATCAAAAGGAGCATCTGTAAGTGCAGGAGACGTTTTAATAACTATAGGTTAAATAATTCAAAAATTTAGAAGGGGGACTTACCCGTGGGAGAAGTTATTAATAATTTTATTCAATCAATGGGTATTGTTAATATAGATTGGCGACAAATTGTAATGATATCAATCGCCTGTGTATTATTATATTTAGCAATAGCAAAAGGATTTGAACCTTTATTATTAGTACCTATAGCTTTTGGTATGTTACTTACAAATCTTCCATTAGCAGGTGCTATGAATACACCAATTTCATCTATAAGTGATGTTTCACTTACAAAAGAATCAATAACTGGATCGATTGCAACTAAGGCTCCAGGAGGGCTACTTTATTATTTATATCAAGGCTGTAAACTAGGAATATTCCCACCATTAATATTTTTGGGAGTTGGAGCAATGACAGACTTTGGACCTATGATATCAAATCCAAAGAGTATATTACTAGGTGCTGCAGCTCAATTTGGAATATTTTTTACATTTATAGGTGCAATAATTTTAGGATTTACAGGGCTAGAAGCATCTTCTATAGGAATTATAGGTGGAGCAGATGGTCCTACGGCAATTTACTTAACAACAAAACTGGCACCTCATCTATTAGCTCCTATAGCAGTTGCTGCTTATTCATACATGGCTCTAGTTCCAATTATACAGCCACCTATAATGAGAGCATTAACATCTAAAGAAGAAAGAAGTATAGTAATGAAGCAGTCAAAGTCAGTATCTAAAAAAGTTAAAATTATATTCCCAATAGTAGTTACAATAGTAGTATCATTATTACTACCATCAGCAGCTACATTAATAGGGTTATTAATGTTTGGTAACTTGCTTAAAGAATGTACAGTTACTGATAGACTTTCAGATACAGCAACTAATGCTTTAATGAACATAATTACAATATTTTTAGGTTTATCTGTTGGAGCATCAGCAGAAGCATCAGTTTTCTTAAGTGCACAAACTATAAAAATATTTGCACTTGGAATAATTGCATTTAGTGTAGGAACAGGAGCAGGAGTACTTTGTGCTAAGCTTATGAATAGATTTACAAAAGATAAAGTTAATCCGCTTATAGGGGCAGCTGGAGTATCTGCAGTACCTATGGCAGCAAGGGTTGCACATAAGGTTGCACAAGAAGAAAATCCAGGGAACTTTATACTTATGTATGCTATGGGACCTAATGTTGCAGGAGTAATAGGCTCAGCTGTAGCGGCAGGAATTTTATTAAGTTTATTTGGATAAATTTAGACTAAGGGTTGTATGAAAATAGTATGTATTAACTATTTTTATACAACCTATTTTTAATTTATAAAATATTATTATTAAATAAGAAATAATAAAACAATATATTAAGTGTTATGCAAATAGGAATTCCTACCGTAAATTTAGTATGTCTGGTTTTATGTCTAAAAGTATACATTCCAATGTATGTTCCTATTGCCCCTCCTATTAAAGATAAAGTCATAAGTGTAGATTCAGGAATTCTCCATTCATGGTTAATTGCTCTTTGTTTATCTATATACATAAGAAAAAATGTAACAAAAGATATAACTAGAAAATATATATTAAAAACTTTCATTATATGCCTCCTAATAATTTTATTGAAACAATTTAAATCATAACATAAAAACAAAAAAAGCAAAATAAAAACTAGATTATAGTACTATAATCTAGTTTTTATTTTGCTTTTATAAATATCATTTCTATTATCAGATTGCATAAAATTTGAATTTGAAACTAAAACACTAGAGTTTTGATCATGTAAAATTGAGTCGACTTTTTTAATTAATTCACTTCCAATTGGATAGATATTATTATTTCTTTCAGATTTGTTTGAAGTTAATAAATAAAACATAACTTTCCTCCTAATAACTTGTACTTGAAGGATTGACTATTAAGGCAACAATTATTCAATATATATGTAAATTTATAAAATAGTACAAAAGTACAAAACGTAAGTACAAAATTACAAATACATATCAAATTTAAAACAATACAATATTAATATAAAGATAAATAGGGAGGGGTATAAATGGGAACTATATCTAAAAAAATATTAGGGATAGATTTAGAGGCATTAAAAAGTTGTAAGGGATTAAATACAGCTAAAGAAATAGCACAGCAGCCTAGTGTATGGATAGAAGCTATAAACAATTTATATGATAATAAAGAAGCTATAAAAAATTTTATTGATAAGTTTACTAGTCAAATAAACTATAGAATTATATTGACAGGGGCTGGAACATCTGCTTTTGCAGGAGAAACTTGCGAACCTTATTTAACAAGATTATTAAATAAAAAAGTTGAAGCAATAGCTACTACAGACTTAGTTGCTAACCCACAAAATTACTTTATAAAAGATATTCCAACTCTTTTAATTTCATTTGCAAGGTCAGGAAATTCTCCAGAGAGTATACATGCAGTAAAACTAGCAAATGAAATTGTAAAAGAATTATATCAAGTAATAATAACTTGTAACGAAAATGGTAAGCTAGCATTAAAGACAAAAGAGGATGAAAAAAGTTTATTACTTCTTATGCCACCACAGACAAATGATTTAGGTTTTGCAATGACAAGCAGTTTTACAACTATGGTTTTAAGCTGTATAGGTATGTTTAACATTGATAAAATTGAATATCTTATGGAAGATACAAAGAAGTTATCAAAATCCGTAGAGAATTTTATAGAAATAAATTTAGAACAAATAAATAAATTAGCAAATGAAGATTTTGAAAGAATAATATATTTAGGATCAGGAACAAGTAAGGGGATATCTAGGGAAAGTGCATTAAAAGTTTTAGAGTTAACGGCTGGAAATGTAAATGCAAGCTACGATACCCCTTTAGGATTTAGGCATGGACCAAAATCAGTTATAAATGATGAAAGCATAACTATAATTTATATATCAAATGAAAGTTACACTAGACTTTATGATTTAGATTTAGTAAAAGAAATGTTAGCTCATAGAAAAAAAGATAAAGTTATCTTAATAGGAGCGAATATAGAACAAAAATTAAAAGATAAAGCTGATTATGTGTTTAATATAGAAAATATTGACTACTATATAGAAAATGAAGCTTTACTTCCATTACAACAGATAATGTTTGGTCAAATTTTATCTTTCTTAAAATCTAAAAAATTGGGAATAACTCCAGATAATCCATGCCCAACAGGAGAAGTTAATAGAGTAGTTCAAGGGGTAATATTACATGAATTAAACAATTAAATAAATTAAAAGGGAGATATAAATATGAACTTATTATCCACTAAAGATATGCTACTTAAAGCTCAAAATGAGGGGTATGCAGTACCGGCTTTTAATATACACAATTTAGAAACTATACAAGTTGTTTTAAAAGCTGCTAGAGAGTTAAAATCACCAGTTATTTTAGCTGCAACTCCATCAACTGTAAAATATGCAGATGAAAATTACCTTTTAGCCATAATTGAAAAAGCAAGTGAGTTAAATAATATACCTTTAACATTTCATTTAGATCATCATGAAAATATAGAAGACATAAAAAAAATAATAAAGCTTGGATGTAAATCTGTTATGATAGACGCATCTAAGTATGAATTAAAAAAAAATATCGAAATAGTAAAAGGTGTAGTTGATTTTGCACATAGATATGGTGCTACGGTAGAAGCTGAATTAGGTAAACTTGGAGGATTAGAGGATGATTTAAATGTAGATGAAAAGGATGCATTTTTCACAAATCCAAAAGAAGCGTATGAATTTGTAAAAAAGACAGAAGTTGACTCTTTAGCAGTGGCAATTGGAACAGCTCATGGACTTTACAAAAGTGAACCTAAATTAGATTTTAAAAGATTAGAGGAAATTAAAAAAATAGTTGATGTACCATTAGTGCTTCATGGAGCATCAGGAGTTTCTTATGATTTAATTCAAAAATCTATTGAAAAAGGTATATGTAAAGTAAATGTAGCGACAGAATTAAAAATACCTTTTTCAAATGCAATAAAACAATATTTTAAAGAAAATCCCAATGAATCAGATCCAAGACAATACTTAGTACCTGCAAAAAAAGCAATGTATAATGTTGTAGTAGAAAAAATAAAAATGTGCAAGAGTGAAAATAAGGCTTATGATAACGGTTATAACATTTAACCCTTCTATAGATAGGTTATACAAATTAGAAAGATTTGAAATTGGTTCTGTTCAAAGGGCCAACTTAGTTAACCCAACTGCAGGTGGAAAGGGTTTGAATGTAGCTAAAGTATTAAAAAAGCTTGGAGAAGATATTAATTGTATAGGATTTTTAGGCGGTTTTAATGGAGAATATATAAAATCACAATTAAAAAGCATAGGTATAGAAAATAAATTTACAGATATAAAAGAAGAAACTAGAATTTGTTTAAATATAATAGATTCAAATAATATTAGTACAGAAATATTAGAAAAAGGTCCCAATGTAAGTGAAGAAGAAATTGTGAAATTTGAAAATGATTTAGAAGAAATTTTAAAAGATACTGAAGTCTTAGTTGGATCAGGAAGTTTATCAAGAGGATTACCAGTAGACTATTATTTAAAGATTGGGAATATATGTAATCAAAAAAATATAAAGTTTATACTAGACACTAGTGGAGAAAGCCTTAAGCTAGGAATAAAATCAAGTCCATATCTCATAAAACCTAATATGGATGAGTTAGAGTTTTTAAGTGGAATAAAAATAAAAACTATATATGATATTATAAATATATCAAAAAAAATTTTATTGACAGGCGTAAAAAATGTATGTGTATCAATGGGAAAAGATGGAATGATTTTGGTTAATAAAGACTTTGTGTATAAAGTTGAAATACCAAAAATAGATGTTGTGAATACTGTTGGGAGTGGTGATTCTAGTATAGCAGGGTTTGCCTTAGGAATAGAACGAAAATATGACTTAAAAGAAACTTTAAAGTTAGCAAATGCATGTGGCATGTCAAATGCAATGCATATATCAACGGGAGATATAAATTTAGAAGATATAGAGAAGTTTATAGACCAAATTAATGTATATGAACATAATTGTAATAATATACAAATATAGAGGGTCTTATTTATGAAAATGCATTAGATATAATTTTGTATAAAAGCAGGGGGAGGTAAACAAAATACCTTCCCCTATTTATATATAGATTTAGAATATTCAGTAGGAGATATTCCAAAATGAGATTTAAATTTTCTAGAAAAATAGTGTATAGATGAAAAACCTAAAATCTCAGAAATTTGACTAAAGGTATAACTTGAACTTTTTATAAGTTCTTTACTTTTACTTAATTTTATATCATTTATATAGCTTTTAACAGTTGTTCTCATATTTTTTTTAAACAAAGAGTGTAAAGTAGTACTGCTTATACAAAATTCGTTACATATTGTATCTATAGAAATTTTTTTATTAATATTTTTATAAATGTATTTTAAGATATCATTTAATAAGTTGTTCTCATAAGTTTGTTGCATATAAGTAGTAGGTTTATGTTGCGTATGTAAGTTTTTAAATCTTAAAGTATTGATGATAAGTTGCTTTAGATAGCAAAGTGACAAGTCGTCAGAATATATATCTTCGGTAGATAGTTCATTAATTAAATTTTGTATAATATTATGGGAATCACGGTTTAATGTAAAGACTTTATTACATAAAAATTCATAATCATTAAAATCCATATTAAAGTTCATAGTAAGATAAGAACAAGTATTTTCTTTCAATGTATATTGATTGTGAAATTGAAGAGGGGCATAAAATATTAAATCGCCTTGTTTTAGGGTATATGAGTTTTTATCTATATCTGTATTTAGTACCCCTTTATCTACATAAGTAAGTTCCCAATAAGGATGGGATTCCCCTTTGAAAATATAATTATATCCTTTTTCCTGATAAAACTTAGTATAAATTTCTTTTATATGTAGTGAAGATGATATTGCTGAATATATATAATCATGTTTTAAAGATATAGAATTAGATTTAGATATAGAATTAGATATATATATTGTAGATTTATCTGAAATTGATATTAAATTAAAATAAATTCCTTTTTTTAATTTGATGGGTCTGTTTACTATGAAAGAATTTAAATTATTATGGTTAGATGATAC
>NZ_JAKEDR010000050.1 GCF_023653455.1 Paraclostridium ghonii | reverse complement strand
TAATAATAGAATATAGAATTTTTATCCTCAAGTGATTTTTTTGTATTTATTTCTTTATAATTTTGATTCACATTAATCCAAGGAGTTTTTTTACTAAATCCTGCATTTAAACTATCATCCCATTGCATAGGAGTTCTTGCATTATCTCTAGACGTTTTCTTTATTCTTTCTAAAACATCTTTTGGATCTTCATTTTGTATTTTTTCATTATAGTAATTTAACGTTTCTATATCTCTATAATCATTTATGTTTTCAAACTCTACATTAGTCATACCTATTTCTTCTCCTTGGTATATATATGGAGTTCCACTAAATGTATGAATTAATGTAGCTAACATTTTAGCTGATTCTATTCTATAATTTTTATCATTCCCAAATCTTGATACCATCCTTGGTTGATCATGATTATTCATAAACAATGAATTCCATCCTATATTATGAAGCCCCTCATACCACTTCATAAATATATTTTTTATATCTATTAAGTTGTATTCTTTTTTATAAAACTTATCACTTTGATTTGGTAAATCCATTAGTTCAAAGTGAAACAACATATTAAGTTCATCTCTGTCTTCTCCCACATAATCTCTAGCATGCTTCGTACTTACTCCTGGAGCTTCTCCTACTGTCATTATGTCGTATTTACTAAACACTTCTTTATTCATTTCTTTTAAATAATCATGTATTTTAGGTCCATTTATATAAATACCTTCTGCCCCATTTTCATCAACATCTCTCATATCGCTAGACTTTGAATATAGATTACAAACATCCATTCTAAATCCATCTACACCTTTATCTATCCAAAACTTCATCATAGAATATATATCATTTCTCATATTTTCATTTTCCCAATTCAAATCTGGCTGTTTTTTACTAAACAGATGTAGATAATATTGTTTGCTTTCTTCATCATAATCCCAAACACTTCCCCCAAAAAATGCTTTCCAATTATTTGGTTCTTTTCCATCCTTAGGGTCTGACCATATATAATAATCTCTATATTTATTGTCCTTTGATTTTTTTGATTCTACAAACCATCTATGTTCATCAGAACTATGATTTACAACCAAATCCATAAGTATTTTTATATTTTTATCATGAGCCTTTTTTAAAAGTTCATCAAAATCTTTCATACTCCCAAATTCACTCATTATATCTTCGTAATCACTTATATCGTACCCATTATCATCATTTGGAGATTTGTAAACTGGGCTTAACCATATAACATCTATTCCTAGGTATTTTAAATAATCTAATTTTTCTATTACCCCTCTTATATCCCCGATTCCATCATTATTGCTATCCATGAAGCTCCTTGGATATATTTGGTATACAACCGATTCTTTCCACCATGTTTTTTTCATGTCATTCCCCCCTAAAATTATTTCCTAATTTTAACACACAATTATTTTATACTTCCTGATGTTACACTCTTTATTATGTATTTTTGTGCAAAGAAGTAGAATATTAATACTGGTATTATAGTAATTACTAGCCCTGCAAGTGCTAAATCCCATTGTTTTGTATATTGACCAAAGAAGAAGAACATAGAAAGTGGTATTGTTCTAGTTTCTGCTGTATTTATTACTAATGAAGGTAATAAAAAGTCATTCCATATCCAAACTGTATTAAGTATTGCAACAGTTATAGATATTGGTTTTAAAAGCGGAAATATTATATACCTAAATGTTTGCCACTTACTACAACCATCAATTAATGCTGCTTCGTCTAATTCTTTTGGTATACCTTTTACAAATCCATGGTATAAAAATATTGCCGAAGCACATCCAAATCCTATATACATAAATATAATACCTGGTATATTAAGAAGATTTAATTTACCCATTACATTTATAAGCGGTAACATTATTGATTGAAATGTAACCAACATAGATGATATAAATATAAATAATATTATATTGCTTAATTTAGAACTTGTTCTTTGTAACATCCACGCTGCCATAGATGAAAATAATATTATAAAAATAATGCTTGTTATTGTTATAAGTAAAGAATTACCTAATACTTTAGCAAAATCTAATTGCTCTAATGCTCTTGTATAGTTATCTAAATTCATACTTTGCGGTAATGCTAGAGTACTTTCAAATAACTCTCCTTTTGTCTTAAATGAATTTACTATTATTATATAAAACGGAGATAAACAAACTAATGCTAAAATGATTCCTAAAATATCTACTCCTAAATTTCCTAACTTATTTTTCATTATGCTTCCACCTCATCTTTCTTAGTTATATAAACTTGAACAAGCGTTATTACTGCAACTAATACAAAGAATATTACTGCTTTTGCTTGTGCTATGTTCATTTTATTATAAGAAAATGCTGTTTTATAAATATTTAGTGCAAGCATTTGCGTAGCATCACCAGGCCCACCATTTGTAAGTGCTAAGTTTTGGTCAAATAATTTAAATGAATTTGATAAAGTTAAAAATAAACTTATTGTAAATGCAGGTCTTATCATTGGAAAAGTTATAAGTCTTACTCTTTGCCATAAGCTTGCTCCATCTATTTTTGCTGCTTCATTTAACTCCGGTGGAACATTTTGAAGTCCCGCTATATAAATAACCATTACATAACCTGCCATTTGCCAAGCCATTATTATTACCATTCCCCAAAATCCTGTAGTGGAATTTGATAACCATCCCATCATCCACTCTTGACCTAATGACTGTCCTATAGAGTTGAATACATTTACGAATATAAATTGCCATATAAATCCTAAAATTAAACCGCCTATTAAGTTAGGCATAAAAAATATTGTTCTTAATAAATTACTTATTTTCGATTCTCTTGTTACTAAAAGTGCTAAGAAAAATCCTATCGTATTTATAGCTAAAACACTGGCTATAGTAAACTTAACTGTAAAGAAAAATGCATTTCTAAATCCCTCATCTGAAAATGCTTTTATATAATTTTCAAACCCTGTAAAATTTGAACTTGAACCTATTCCATTCCAATCTGTAAATGAATAATAAATTCCTAGAATTAATGGTATAAGTACAACTAAACAAAATGCAATTAAACTTGGACCTACAAAAAACCAAAAGGTCATATTGTGTTTTCTTTTAGTTTTTATTTTTGATGTCATTTTATATTCCTCCCTTATAAAACTATAAAATAATTTCCCAAAATTCTATTATAGGAAAGTATTTTATACTTTCCTATAATAACTTATATATTAAATATTATTTTCTTTCTTCTTCCCAAGTAGTTTTAGCATTTTTAACTAAATCATCCCAAGTCATACTTCCATCTAAGTATTTTTGCATATTAGCACCAACTCTACTTTCTCCCCATCCACTTGGATATCCCATAAATACCCAAGGCATAGTTTTTCCTTCATTAGAATATTTTAATACATCTTTTGATAATGGATCTTTTGGTTGTAATTCCTCTGATTCATATCCTTTAAATGCTGGTATAAATTTAAAATCTTCTATTATCATTTTCTTACCTTCATCAGAAGTGTATAACCAATTTAAGAAATCTTTAGCTGCTTTTTTCTCAGCATCTGATTTGTCTTTATTTATACACCAATACATTGGAACCCCTACAGGTATACTATCTTCTTTAGCACCTTTAATTGGCATTGGTAATATTCCTGAATTAGATGCTATATCTTTATTTACGCCTTCAATTCCTCCATATGCCCAGTTACCCATTTGAACCATTGCAACTTTACCAGTTGAATATTTTTGCTCAATTTGCATAGCATAATCAACACTGTTTATAGAAGATTTTTTCCCATCTGGCATAAATGCATATGTAGTTTGTAAGTCTAGTAATTCTTTTAATTCTTTGTCATATTTAAATTCTAATTTTTTAGCTTCATAAGCCTCTTTTGAACTTTTAAACTCATTAGCTGATGCAACATTTAGTAAATGAAGTCCTGTAACCCATTTTTCTTTTCCTGGGACTGCAAATACTGCTTCTAATCCTAATTCTCCTTTTTTGGAATCTAATGTTTTAGCTGCATTTTGTAAAGCATCAAAACTAGTTATACTAGCAGGGTCTATTCCTGCTTTTTTAAATATTTCTTTATTATATATAAATCCGTATCCTTCTTGATTAAACGGCATACCAAATATTCCGTCTTTAGTTGTTACAGAATCTAATGTTCCTTCAAATGCTTTATCTACCCAAGGTTGATCTGATAAATCTTCTAGTTTAGACTTAGACACCCAGTCTTCTACATCCTGTGGTCCACCAATATTAAATATAGCAGGCTCTTGACCTGATTGGAATTTTGATTTTAACGCTGGACCGTATTCATTTCCACCCCCTACAGTCTCTATGTTTATGTCTACATTAGGATTTTTTTTCTCATATTCTTTTGCTGCTTTTTCAAGAGAATCTTTTGCTTCTACTTTAAATTGAACTATATCTACTTTTACTTTATCCCCATCTTTTTTAGAATTTCCACCTGATGAACTACATCCAACCACACTAGTTGCTACTAACATTGTTACTGTCAATAAACTTAATACTTTTTTTAACCCCATATTAATCTTCCTCCTAGCATTTTATTTTTCTTAGGCAATCGATTGCACAACCCTTATAATTGAATAATATCATAGCAATCATTTTTGTGCAATCGTTTTCTGAACCTTTTTAATTTTATTTTTTATGCTTAAAAATTTTTACTGCATATTACTGTACTATAAAAATAATTAAAGCCATATTGATTATTCATATCAATATGGCTTTAATGTATTTGAAAAAACATCTATTTTTATTAAGTTCCACAGTAAGTTCTATAGGGTTTATTTGAAATTTTAGGAGGTTTTGAATATTTCTTTTGATTTTCACAATGTTCATATGGTCTTTCAATTGCATCTAGTAGATTTTTCAAAGTATTAAAATCTCCTTTATCTGCATCTGATAAAGCTTCCTCTACTCTATGATTTCTTGGAATTACCGCAGGATTAGATTTTTTCATTAATTCATACACTTCTTCTTTCGAATTAGGTTGTCTATTAAGTCTATCTTTCCATACATTATACCAATTTTTAAACTCTTCACTACTAAACATACCTTTACCTTTAACATTGTCAAAAGTTAATTCTATAAAAGTATTAGTAAAATCTTCATTATACTTTTCCATCATACTAAGTAAATCTTCTATTAATGCTTTATCTTGTAATTCTTCAGTAAATAGACCTAACTTAGCCCTCATATTTGTAATCCAATTTATATGATAAATTTCTGAGAATTTAGAAATAGCATCTTGTGCTATTTTTATGGCTTCTTTCTTATCATCACTTATTAAAGGTAATAATGTTTCAACAAATCTGCATAAATTCCATTCAGCCATATTAGGTTGATTCTCATATGAATATCTACCATATCTATCAATAGAACTAAAAACAGTGTCTGGTTTATAGCTATCCATAAATGCACAAGGACCGTAGTCAATACTTTCCCCACTTATAGTCATGTTATCCGTATTCATAACCCCATGTATAAATCCAATGCTTTGCCACTTGGCAACAAGAACTCCATGAGCATTTATTACTTCTTTAAGTAGGTTAATATATTTTTCTTTATTATCTTTTATGTGTGAGTAATGTCTTTTTATTGTATAATCAGCTAATTCTTTAACTCTTTTTACTCCTCCAAAATTAGCAGCATATTCAAATGTTCCAAATCTAATATGACTAGAAGCTACACGAGTTAATATTGCCCCTTCTTTTATACTTTCACGAATTACCGTCTCTCCAGTTTTAACTACAGCTAAACTACGTGTTGTTGGAATACCAAGACCATACATAGCTTCACTTATTATGTATTCACGAAGCATAGGTCCAATAACAGCCCTTCCATCTCCACCTCTAGAATATGGTGTTTTCCCAGATCCTTTAAGTTGAATATCAAATCTGTCTCCAGATGGATTTATTTGTTCACCTATTAATAATGCTCTTCCATCTCCTAGCATTGTAAAATGTCCAAATTGATGTCCTGCATATGCTTGAGCTATAAAAGCACCTTCATCTATTTTCTTATTTCCTGAAAGTAATTCTACTCCATCCTTACTTTTTAGATTATCTATATTTAATCCTAAAGATTGTGCTAAAGGATAATTTAAAATAACTAATTTTGGCGAAGGTACTGGATTTAAATTTATTTTACTATAAAAAAAGTCTGCCAAAGTCATATAACTATTGTCTAGGCTCCATCCTGTTTCTATATTTTCTTTGTTATTTTCCATGGTATCTCCTTATTTAATAATTTATTTTATAAATATAAGATACCCTCATTTTTGATTTTAAATAGTTTTATTTTTTAAATTAAGAAACAAAGGTATACTGTCTAAACAATATACCTTTGTTTCTTAAGAATTCTTTGAAAATAATTTTTTAAATTTTCTAGCAGCTATTACCCCTTTGCGCCTAATAACAGCTTTAACGATTATTGGTTTTAGTTTTTCAATTGGCACACTTTGTGCATCATACTTTTTATAAAGTGAAATAGCATCAAATCTACATCTAGTAGTACATGCTCCACATCCTATACATTTATATTCATCTGTAGTAGTTGCACCACAACCTAGACAACGCTTAGTTTCGTTTTTTACTTGCTCTTTTGTAAATGTTGGTCGTAAATCTCTAAATGTATCTTTTGATTTTTGACCTTCTACATGAACTATCTTTTCTCTTTTTATATTATCATAACCTTCTAATTCAAGATTTTCTTTATCAAGTATTTTATATAATCTTCTATCACGTCCGTAAACTAAGCTTTGCCCCTTGTGAACAAAACGATGAATAGATATTGATGCTTCTTTACCCAGTGCTATTGCATCTATAGCAAATTTAGGCCCAGTAAATGAATCTCCTCCTGCAAATACATCTGGCTCTCCTGTTTGTAGTGTAAATGAATCTGCTTTTATTGTCTTATTAGGATTTAGTTCTATTTTACTACCTTCTAATAAATTTCCCCAGTCAATACCCTGCCCTACGGAAATTAAAATATAATTTGATTTAACAACTTTGGTTTCATTTTCATCAAATATAGGACCAAATTTTCCATTTTCATCTAAAACTGAGATACATTTTTTAAATTCTATACCTGTAACAAATCCATTTTCTCTAATAATTCGTTTTGGTCCCCATGAATTATTGATTTTAATCTCTTCAGATAAAGCCTCTTCAATTTCTTCTTCTAATGCTGGCATTTCTTTTTCACTTTCAAGGCAGAACATATCAACCCTTGAGGCTCCTAGTCTTATAGCTGTTCTTGCTACATCTATAGCAACATTTCCGCCTCCAATTACAACTACTTCTCCTTCAAGTTTAATTTCATTTCCTAAATTTACATCTCGTAAAAAATCAACTCCAGTTATAACTCCTTTTGCATCTTCACCTTCTATATTAAGTTTTTTACCTGTTTGTGCTCCAATTGCAAGGTAGAAAGCTTCATACCCCTCATCCCTTAAGTCATTCAGGCTTAAATCTTTACCAATTTCAATACCTGTTCTAAATTCAACTCCTAGTTCTCTTAAAATGTCTATTTCTGCATTTATAACATCTTTTTCTAACCTATACGATGGTATCCCTAGAGTTAACATTCCGCCAAGTACTTTTTGCTTTTCAAATACAGTTACTTTATAACCATCAATAGCTAAGTAATAAGCACAAGATAAACCTGAAGGTCCTCCTCCAATAATAGCAATTTTTTTGCCATATTCATGCATTACCCTAGGTACATACCTGTTTTCTTCATTTAAATCTTGCTGGGCAATGAATTTTTTAATTTCATCTATAGCAACAGGTTCATCAATGTCCCCTCTAGTACATTCAGATTCACACTTTCTTGGACATATACGTCCGCAAACTGCAGGGAATGGATTTTCTCGTTTTATAAGTTCAAGTGCATCTTTATATCTATCTTGAGATGCAAGCTTTATATAACCTTGAACAGATATATGAGCTGGGCAATTTGTTTTACAAGGACTAGTGCCAGTCTTAACAACATTTTCTCTATTTATGCGATAATCAATATTCCATTTATCTTCGCCCCATTCGCTATTATGGGCAAAGTCTACTCTCTTTTCTTCAACTATAGGTGTTTTAGTACACAGTTTTTGCCCTAATTTCAATGCATTAACTGGACAAACGCTTACACACTCTCCGCAGGCAACACATTTTTCTTTGTCTACTTTTGATATATAATTTGAACGTACCATATCGTTGTTATTAAATAAACCTGCTATCCTAGTTGCATAACACGAACATCCACAACAATTACAAATAGCGTGAGTTTTTCCTGGACCATCTGTATTTGCCATTTGATGCATTAATCCATTTTCTTCCGCTCTTTTTATAATTTCAAAAGCTTCTTCTCTGCTTATTTGTCTTCCTCTACCTGTACGGATATAATACTCAGCAGCATCCCCAAGTTGTATACACATATCTTCTTTTAAGTGACCGCACCCTTCTCCCATAGCTTCTCTTGATGTACGACATGAACAATCTGAAACAGAGAACAAAGTATTTTCGTTCAAATAAGTTGAAATTTCTTCATATGACGCCCTTCTCATTTCACCTTGAATAGCAGTTTCAATAGGTATTACTCGCATAAGTCCTGTTCCCACAGGAAAAACTCCAGCTGCCATAGGTGCCTTTTTCCACCCATACTCTTCAAAAGCTTCTGCAATTTGATTAAATTTTTCAATGCTATCTCTATTTGGATGATTAACTATTGTTTCCATATGCCCAGGAACCCAAATATCATACCAATATTTATCTACACCATCTATTTCATTGACAAAAGTAACTCCATCTATTGCTAATTGCCATAAAAGTTTTGACGTTTCTTCTACCGGTTTTCCACACTTAATAGAAACCTCTTTTGCTGACATTGGTTTACGAAATTCTAAACAAAGCGCTACTTCTGCCATTTCTTCTGTAACAACAGGTTCTAAAACCTTATATTCTAAATCCTCAAACTTTATTTCTTTTTTTGATCCGCGTTTTGTTTTACTAATCTTATTTGCTAGTTCCAATACCTTCTCATTACCCATACACAAATCCCCCTGTGAATATGATTTATAAAAAATACAGGTTAAATTGTACTAGATTTTGTTTTTCTAAAGCTTTTATCTGCTTTACCAGTGTGAAGTTGCCACATATGCCAAAATACAAATGGAATTATTAAAATAAGATTTATAGTTCCCCAAGTCGATAAAACATTAGAATTAAACCATGATGTTGAATCCATAAGTTTTAAAATAGCTACACCAAAACATGATCTAACTATCATATGAGTTGCCAATGTATACACCCTAGATATAATGTATAACTCATGTCTTCCCTTAATTATTGGATATAATTCTGCTGCCAATAATATGCATACTGAGCTTGCAAAATAACTTGGACTTTCTCCATATACAAAGCAAAGGTTCCATGTAGTATATAAGAAGTTCCAAGCAAAACTAGTATATGCTATTAAATCCCCTTTTCCTGACTTTTCAAATTCCCAAAACTTAGGAGCAAAGGGAATAGTAACGCATAATAAAAATCCACATCCCGCATTAGCATAGTTCTGTAGTGCAACATCTTTCATAGTTGCTTCAAATATATTTAAAAATAAAATACAATAAGTAAACCAAAGAATCCACGGCTTTTGTAAAAACTCCCATAGTTTACCTTTCCTTTGTTCAACATTAGCAGTTCTACAAAATCCTACAACAATAGTTGGAAGAATTACGCTAAGTATTTTAGACCAACGAAACCAACCTTCAACTCCTCCCATTATCCATAACGGAAATGTTAATAATGATAATACCCAAATAACACTTGCAGTACGATAATTAGTACGCATAAATTCAATAATTAGCATAAGTACAGTAAAATATACAATCATTGGTATTGCGTACCTTATAATATTATTAATCATAAAATCCCCCCATTTAATTTATACTTTTACCGAAACATAACATTTGTTATGTTTCAATAAAAGTATAGAAGGTTAAATATCTATTGTCAATCTAATTATTTACAAAAAATGTATAATTAAATTGACTATAAGAAATCAATTAAGTATATTAATTAATATATATTAATTAATGTATTTTCTAAAACATAATACTTATGATAGGGTGTGACAATTATTGAATCTTAAAGGAAAAGAAAGAATTTTACAATCTGCAAAACAATTAATAAGTGAAAAAGGAATCCAGCATGCATCAGTAAGAGAAATAAGCAAATCTGCAGGTGTAACCACTGGTGCTATATACCATCATTATAAAAATAAGGAAGAAATACTATATGAAGTAATGGATATATCACTTAATGAGTCTCATAAAATTTTAAAGGAATACAGTAATGATAAAAATGTAAAGTTTGAATATATGAATTCTGATATTTTAGATAATGTATTGGAATGTTTTGTTGATAGATTTGAAAAAGAATCCGAAAATAAAATACAATTATACTTAACTGTTTTAGGAATCGAAGGAAATGAAGAAATTAAAAATAAAATGATAGATAAATATAATACATGGATAGTTGATGTTGCAAAACTATTGCCCTTAACCTATAAAGATATTCCTCTATCTAAAGTAAATGCTTTAAGTTCTGTTTTATTAGCTACCATAGATGGACTTATATTACAAAGTTTAATAGGAGTTAATACTGCTAATAATTCAGATATTATAGAGGTTTATGAGTTATTATTAAAAAAAGTAATTCCTGAAGTTATTAATAATCTTAAAGAAAATATATAATAAAAACTACCTCAAAATTTAAGTTGATAAAATAGCGAATTTTTTAGCTTAAATTTTAAGGCAGTTTACATTATAATCTAAAATCAATCTACTGTTATACATGAATAATTTTATTTCAAAAACTTTATAGAATTGGAGCTTGATTATTCATTGAGTATCCATCATCTCTAACATCACTCATATTTAATGTATCTTCTTTTATTTTAACCTTACTTAGTTTTTTAACTGCTCCATAAGATTCTTTTAATGAAAGTTTATCTCCTCTTCCTGAAATAACCCACAAAATTTTATAGCCTCTAGGAACTACTTGTAATCTATCTTCTCCTTTTCCATCCGTGAAGTAAACTAACAAGTTAATTTTTTTATTGTTAGCATAATTAAATACTGGTGAAAATTTAGTTCCACCCCTTATTTCAAGCCTATCTTTTATATCCTTTTCAGACTTAACTTTATACACTCGTTTAATTTCATTATCACATTCTATAATAGTAATTTCTTGATTATAATTTTTTACTATATTAAGTACTTCTTTAATAGCTTGCTTAAATTCTTCATCGCTAATACTTCCACTTATATCAAGTGCAACTGCTATTTCTGCTTTGTGATTTCTAAGTTCACCTCTTAAATCCAGCCTATTGGGTTGTCTTCTATTTCTTCTTGTTATAGTTTTCTTTTTATTACTTTCAACTGTTCCCATTAGCTTTTTAAGATATAAATTCCAAGGTATTTCTCCTTTACTGTTTTTGAGTACTGATATAATATCGTCTAAATAGTCTGGAATTTTTCCTTTTTGAGAATTATTAACAAACTTTTCAGTGAATTCTTTAAAAGTCTTTTCATCTATATCATCTGATTCTTCCCATATGTCATGAGTGTGTTCTTGATTATATTTAGTTTCTATACCTTCATTTTTATTGCTATCATCCTCTTCCCCTTCTTCATCTTTTTCCATTAAATTTAATTCAGTTTGAATATTTTCTATGTAATATTCAAACGTCTCATATGGTTCAAGTTTTAAAGAATACTTTACATTTACTGATTCTAGGGTAGTAGCATATGGTGGTAAATTATTTAAAAACTTATTTACTACTATATCCATTGCCATATTTATAGCTAATGTACTATAATTACCTTGTAGTTTTTTTGCTCTTAACAAGTGCATAGATACTACATGAAGAATTTCATGCTTAACTGCACTTTCCATTTGTCTCATATTAAGATTCAAAAATATTAATGGATTAAAATATATAAAATACTTTGCTCCTTTAAAGTTAACAGCAGTAGGACTATTTATATCAAACTTTATTTCTCTTCCCATTTGAAATAGAAAATATCCATAAAAATTATCATTGTCTTCCATAAGACTTAAACTTACTTTATCTACAAGACTAAAAAATTCATTTTTAAAATCTTGAGGTATATCTATCTCAATTTTTTCACCTTTTCGATTAGCTTTTAGCATATAATAGTGATTAATTATTTCGTTTGCTTTGTCAAATAGATTTTTTATTTGTTTTTCAAAATAACTTTCCATATATTTTATCCCCTTATTAAACTATAAGATTCAAAATACAACTCTACGAATTCTTCATTTTCAATAGCTACTTTATACACTTTATTGTAACTACTTTTTATATCCTTCATAATTCCAACCATTAAATCTATCGGATATAATCTTAAAAATTTAATAAATCTATCAATACAATATTTTAAATCATTCTTATCATCTTTTACATTTAATTCTAATGTTTTTAAAATATTCATTGCAGATATATATAATCTTGTATGACTTTCATTTTTTACTTTTTCTATAACATGTGAACTTAATTTTTCTCCTGAAAAAACATCTTCATAGGATATTAATGGTCTGCAATTTGATTCAACAAAACTTATAAATTCTTCTCCTATAACTTTACCAACATTTCCTTTTATAACATTTAAAAACACAGCTCTTGGTATTGAATCTTTTTGATTTTTATATATAGTATAACTTTTAGAAACTCTTTCATAACTTCTAGGAGTTGCTCTAACATCATCCTCATTTGTTTTGTGTAGGTATTCTGGGAAAGTTGAAATAAACTCTATAACTTTTTCTTCAAGTCCTTCATGTATAGCCCAGTTTATCCATTGTGTATGATCTGGCTCCATATTTAGCCATACAAATCTGTTTTCTTGAGCTGCATCCATATCTACAACCTGATAGTCAAAATCTGAACCATATTTACTGGATGGATTCATTGCCGCTAAAATTTTCACATCATCATTTAACTTATATCCATTTATTTCTCTATTTAATATTAAATTCATAAGTTCCTGTTGTACCGTATGTTCACATCTATTTATCTCATCTATAAATAAAAGAATTGTTTTTCCTTTGGATATTTCTTCATCAATTTCTCTTAACTTATGGTGAACTGCATATATTGTAGTTTTCTTTTCTATATTTTCTCCATTTGAGCTTGGAACCAAATAAGATTCTACAGTTGGAAGTCCTCCTATTTCCCCTTCCTTAAGTAAGTTCCCATCAACAACAACTAAGCTCCAATTATTTTCTTTAGCTAGTTTTTTTGCTAAAGCTGTTTTTCCTATACCACTTTCTCCAACTACTAAAGGTACTTCTCCTGTAGCTAATACTAATTCAGCACTCTTTAATGTATCTATAAAATTCATAATGTCTCACTCCTAAATCATCTTTAATTTTTCATCTACAGCTATTTTTTTTGATGTTTTGCTTCCATATTTATAAATAAACATTACCTTGTCAATTTGTATATCATCACTATTTCTATCTATATTAGAACAATTTAAAAAGTCTCTAACATATTTTTCTTCAACATCTTCTTTTGATAGTGCTTCTTTAAGTACTCCTTCTAATTCATCTTTAGATATTTCCCTTGCAATATATTTGATAACTAAAATATTTACCTTTAAGAATTCTAACATTTTATGTTTGTCTAAATCAGATATAAAAGTAATAGCGGCTTCATTGCTTTTAATAGCTATAAGCTGTGCACTATATATAGGTGAGTCTATATATTTTAATGCTCCATAGTTTTTTTTAACAGCTTCTTTTTGAACACTTTCATAAGGATTTTTTATATATTTTATTGAATCATAATCTTTTTTGACTGCCAATAATTGCAATTCTTCACTTGGATTTTTTACATACTGAATAGCCCATCCTGATTGATTTAAAGCTAATTTAATAACTTTATCAGTTGGATTTTTTATATAATCTAACATACTCCATCCAGAATTTACTGCTTTTATCATCATATATTCACTTGGATTTTTTATATATTTGATTGCCCTAATATTATTTTCTATAGCTATTTCTTGCATTTGTATACTTGGATTATCTATATGTGCTAATACAAGTCCATTTTTACTAACAGCAAGTAGCTTCATCTCATCTGTTGGATTACTTATAGTTGATATAATATTAGGATTGTTACTTATCATTTTTAAAACTTTTTCTGCTTCCATATCATGACTTCTCCCATATGATTGTTTTTATATATATTTTTTTATCATTATATTAATATACTTTTTTCGTAAATTTAAACAAAATATTTTTACAAATACAATAAAATTCCCTAAAGCTATATTAACCTTAGGGAGGATATTTTTAAAATTTAACTCTAAATATAATCCAATCTTCATCAAGATCCACCTCAATTTCGCCATTCATCAACTCAACTAATAGTTTTGTAACTGTAAGTCCTAGACCTGAACTTCCATCACACCTTGAACTATCTTTCATGTAAAATCTATTAAATAATAAAGCTGTATCCTCTTTATTAATATCTTGAATATCATTTTTAAATTCTATAATAACATTTTCATGATTATTATTCAAATATATATAAAAACTACTTTTACTATACTTAATAGCATTTTGAATTAAATTTGAAAAAATCCTTTCAATAGCGTTATTGTCAACGTTTACATAAACTGGTTTTTTAGGCAGATCTATTTCTACATTAATATGTTTACTTTCAAAATCATTATAAAATGTAAGTACATAATCTCTTAACTTTTTATTAATATCTATATTTTCCATATTCATATTGTAATCATTGTTTTCAAGTCTACTCAAATCGTAAAAACTTTGGATTAAGTTTTGAAGAACTTTTGACCTTTTTTCTACTATTTCAATATAATCATTCTTTTCTTCTTCTGTACTAGTTTCATCATTTATCAAATCTAAATACCCACGAATAGAAGTTAATGGTGTTCTTAAATCATGAGAAATATTTTCAATTTCTTTTCTAATTTCTCCATCTCTTTTAATATATCTTATCCTTTGTATTTGCGCATCTTCTAAGTAGTTGTTAATTTCAACTAACAATTCTTCCAAATTCTTATCTGGTGAACTTAATATAAGTTTGCGATTTGTGTCAGTGTTTTTACAAATATATTTGAAATTATTAGTTGCTTTTTTAATATTCTTGGAAAGCAAGAAAAAGCGTGCAGAAAAATACACACTTGGTACTAATAAAGATATTAAAACTAAATTCATTATCTACACACTCCATTTCTTTTTGTTTATTTTATTTCCTTTTTCTTAAAAACTAATAATCCTAAAGTATAAAAAATTGCTACCCCTATAGCTCCTACTAAAAAACATCTTATAAATCCTTCTTGGCTACTCCAAGTCATAATCATTCTTCCACTGTCATTATCAGAGTCAAGCATTCCAACCATATTCCATGGCATCCATTTTGCTATTTGATTTAGTATATAAATTCTACGTCCTGCCATTGATGTGAATGCAGGTATAAGAGCCATTACAATTGCCCAAGTTAATACTACCGTTCTATCATTATCAAATATAAAATAAAAGCAATGAGCTGCAGTAAGGCTAACTAGTAATAACGGAAAACTCCCAACTATTGTTTGAATAAAATCTTTTAGATAAACTATTCCACTATCTTTTAGCATCAAGTATGCAGCAATAGCATATACACTGCTTATTAAAACTAAATTTATAGTACTTATAATTACTTCCATTAAAAACTTACCTAAATATATTTGATTTCTTGAAATTCCATAAGCAATTGAATTTTTTAATGTATGATTTTTAAATTCTTCTCCATCTATTAATGAAACTAATGTAACGCATAAAATAAATAAAATTTTCATATTTCCGGAAAACATATTCAAAGGCAGTTTAGTATGCCCATATGGAAAATCTATATGACTTTTTGCATATAACCCTATAAATACATTTATAAAAATCACAATACTTATACATCCAAATAAAAATATATAATTACCTTTGTTGTTTATATTTCTATAAAATTCACTCTTTATATAATTAAGCATTTGCAATTCCCCCAATCAAAGACATATAATAACTTTCTAGATCTATAGATTTCTCTTTCAAAGAACATAACCCAATTCCACTATTAACTATAAGTTTACTTATCTTTTCAGGGTCTCTATTTTTATCAAATAATTGTACTATTTCACCTGGCAATACTTTATAATCACTATATCCTAGTTTTTCTTCTAATAATGCTGTTAACTTGTTAGCACTTTTAACCTTAATTTCTAAATAATTTTTACATTCCTCATTTACTTCATCTGCAGATATCTCTTTTACTAATTTTCCTTTATTTAAAAATCCATAACAAGTTGCAATATTTTCTAACTCTAAAAGAATATGACTTGAAATTATTATTGTAATATTTTTTTCTCTATTAAGCTTTAATAAAAGGTTTCTAATTTCAATAATACCTGATGGGTCTAACCCATTTATTGGCTCATCAAGAATTAATAGTTCTGGTTCACTCATCATAGCAAGAGCTAGTCCTAATCTTTGTTTCATCCCAAGTGATAAATTACTAAATTTCTTCTTTTTCGCGTCAAATAAGTTTACACCTTTAAGAACTTTATCAATATTGTCTTTTCCTGGTATTCCCCTTTGAATCCTATAATACTCCATGTTCTTTTCAATCGTAAGATTAGGATAAAAACATGGCGTTTCAATAATAGCCCCTATATTTTTTCTAGCTTCACTTAAATCTTTATCTGTTGATTTAGAAAAAATCTCAAAATCCCCACTGCTAGCATATGATTGTCCAGTTAAAATTCTAAGTAATGTAGTTTTACCTGCTCCATTATCTCCCACTAATCCATATATATCACCTTGTTTTATAGTCATACTCACATCAGATAAAGCGTTGTAATCCCCATATTTTTTAGATAATTTATACGTCTTTATAACTTCCTTCATAATTGTTCCCCCTTCTTATTCAACCGTTCCCTATAAACTAATTTTATTACAATACAAATGATACTAAAAACTTTTAAATAAATATTTAAGAAAGTTTAAAGAAAGTCTAAAGATTTTAATGAACCTAATTATTATTTAACTTAAATCCAATTCCCCACACAGTTTTTATGTAATCTTCATCTTCACATATGCACTTAATCTTTTTTCTAATATTACTAACATGAACATTTACCGAGTTATCTTCTCCATAGTATCCATTTTTCCACACTTGTTCGTATAATGACTCTCTTGAATGGACCTTATCTGGGTTTTTTATCAAAATCCTTAGTATATCAAACTCATGGCTTGTTAAGTAGATATTATTATCTTTAACTTTTACTTCTCTTGTTTCTTCTTCTAAAGTTAAATTTTTAAATTTATATTCTTTATTAAGTTGTATATTTAATCCAAATTTTTTATATCTTCTTATTTGAGAGTTTACTCTAGCTATAATTTTTTCGGATTCAAAAGGTTTAGTAATATAATCATCAGCCCCCATATTAAGCAAATTCACTTTATCTTTTAACGATGTTTTAGCTGAAATTACTATTATCGGTATTTCTTTTTCACCTCTTATTTTATTAATTATTTCTTCTCCAGTTACCCCAGGCAGCATTAAATCTAGTAACATCAAATCATATTCTGATAATGATAATTGCAGTATTGCTTCACTTCCTGAAAATGCTTGAGTTATTTCATATTGTTGTTTTTTTAACATTCTAGCTAATAAATTGTTTATGTCTACATCATCTTCTACTATTAAAATATGTCCTCTACACATATAATTTCTCCCTAATACCCCTTATATTTTTTCTTTTATAATACCATATTTTGTATTTTTTTGTAAAAAAAATTCGCTTTGCTTGAGCGACTACGTCTGCGAACCACTTTATGTCGCCAACGACCTTGAGAAACAGGTCCGTTGCTCAAGTTTAAAAGTTGGAAGTTATATTTATCCATAGTTCAGGATTAAATATAATTCCTAGGAATTAAAAAAGATTAAGCGTGTTTCGCTTAATCTTTTTTTAGTTTAATTTATATAATTTTAATCATTATCATCTAACCATTTAGTTAGAACTTCTATGTATTTATCGTTTTCCTCAACAAATGGCATATGTCTTGAGTATTGGAATAGCTCCCACTTACTATTAGGTATTCTATCATACATAGTTTTTGCAATATATGGTGAACATAAATCTCTTGATCCACTTGTTATTAAGCAAGGTTCCTTTATTTCATCTAATCTATCTGTAAACTCATATCCAGAAAGAGTCCCTGTAGGAGAAAATTCATTTTGCCCCCATCCTACGATATATGCTTCAGAGCCTGCTTTTTTAGCTCTTCTTAAACATTCATGATCATCTTCAGTTACCTTACCTGCACAGTGCATATCCATAAACTTGTCTAACGCCTCACTATATTCCTTACTAGAATAATCTCCTGTATTTACTGCATCAAGTAGAGCCTTTTGATCGCCTTCATTCATGTATGATATTCTTCTTTTTTGCTCTTGTTCCCAAAGTTTTGCAGAAGAAAGAGTAGATGAAAGAATATATGACTTAATGCCCTTTGGCTTATACTCAATAGCATACCAAATAGCCTGCATACCACCCCAGGATTGACCTAATAAGTGAATTTCTTCAAGTCCTAAATGTTTTCTTAGTTCAATAAGTTCTTTTATCCAAGTATCAGCGTTGAATAACTCTGGATGACCTTCTACAAACGAATTTCCACATCCAATTTGGTCATACATTATTACTTGTCTTCCACTTTCAGCTATTTTATCTAATACCTCAAAGTAGTTATGCGTAGACCCTGGGCCTCCGTGAAGTAATACTAATGGTTTCTTCCCTTTTGTGCCTTCACCTACTATACGATAATAGGTTTTAAAACCTTCAAAAGGCATGTATCCTTCAGTTATTTTCATTTTTATCCCCCTCCAATTTGTCACATTCTGTTAACTTATTTATATTTGAATCTCGACCCCGATAGGGTTTACAATGGTTTCACCACAAAACACATTCCCCCTATAGAAAGGAGTCGAGAAAATTGAAACCTACGGTTAAATGCCCTGAATGTTATAACACAGATTTATACAAGTTTGGTAAGGATAAAAACTCAAACCAAAAGTATCTTTGTAAGAAATGTCGTAGACAATTCACATTACAATCAACTAAAAAGTATTTACTTGGGTATCCCAAATGTCCTGTATGTGGTAAAGGGACATATCTTCACCATAAATACACCTATCATGTAAGCTTTAAATGTAATGATAAAAAGTGTAATCAGACATTCAAACAAATTATACCTACAGCTATAGA
>NZ_JAKEDR010000005.1 GCF_023653455.1 Paraclostridium ghonii | reverse complement strand
TATATATACTATTTAATTTTATATATAAAAAAAATTATCCACAAGTTGAAAAACTATAAAATGGATTATTTATATAAATATTAATACAAAATTTTTATTATAAATACTGAGTAAATTTGGTATTATATATAGATATCAAGATTATTTTAGGAGGTAAAGTTATGAGCGTAAGAGTAAGATTTGCTCCAAGCCCAACTGGATTTGTTCACATAGGTAGTTTAAGAACTGCATTATACAATTACCTATTTGCAAAAAGAATGGGTGGAGAGTACATATTAAGAGTTGAAGATACTGATAGAACTAGGCTTGTTGATGGGGCAATAGAAAATATGTTAGAAGCAATGTCATGGGCAGGAGTTAATCATACAGAGGGAGTTATGTTAGATGAAAATAAAAATGTAACTCAATTTGGACCATACGGACCATATATACAGTCTGAAAGATTAGATATATACAAAGGCTATATACAACAATTATTAGACAGTGGAAAAGCGTATTACTGTTTCTGTTCTAAGGAAAGATTAGATGAAGTTAGAGATCAACAAAAAGAAGCAGGAGAAACTCCAAAATATGATGGTCATTGTAAAAACTTATCAAAAGAAGAAGTAGAAGCTAAATTAGCAGCTGGGGAAGAACATGTAATAAGATTAAAATTACCTGAAAATCATGTTATAAAGTTTACTGACTTAGTAAGAGGAGAAACTGAATTCAATACTGATGAATTAGATGACCAAGTATTAATAAAAACTGATGGATTCCCAACATATCACTTTGCAGTTGTAGTAGATGATTATATGATGAAAATAACACATGTTATAAGAGGTGAAGAATGGATATCATCAACTCCAAAGCATGTATATTTATATGAAGTATTTGGATGGGAAGCACCTACATTTGTACATCTTCCAAATATACTTAACAAAGAAAAGAAAAAGTTAAGTAAAAGACAAGGTGATGTTGCGGTAGAAGACTTTAAGAAAAAAGGATACTTACCAGAAGGATTAGTAAACTATGTAGCTTTAGTTGGCTGGTCTCCAGAAGATAACCAAGAGTTATTTAATATGAAGGAATTAGAAGAACATTTCTCTGTTGAAAGAGTTTCTAAAAGCGGAGGAGTATTTGATACAGATAAGTTAAATTGGGTTAACCAACATTATATAAAAGATTCTTCAGATGAGTATATAACTGATTTAGCAATACCTTTCTTAATAGAATCAGGATATATAAATGAAGAAGATGCAAGAGATAAATATGATTTTGTAAAATCTATGGTTTCTGTTGTTAAAGAAAAATTACAATATGTAAAAGAAATAACAGATCATGTAAACATATTCTTTGGAGATAAAGTAGAATTAGAAACTGAAGAATGTAAAGAGTTCTTAAAGTTAGAGCACATACCTACATTAATAAATGCATTGGAAGAAAAAATCAATGCTTCAGATGAAATAAGTGAAGAATTCTTTAAAGCAATGTTTAAAGAGATACAAAAAGAACATGGAATAAAAGGTAAAAACTTATTCATGGGAACTAGAATTATATTAACTGGACAAATGCATGGACCAGACTTACCAAAATCAGCAGCTGTTATAGGTAAACAATCATGCTTAAATAGAGTAAAATATGTAAAAGAAAACTTATTATAAGAAAAAACCTCACCTTTTTTAGGTGAGATTTTTTTTATGTAGTTTTTTGAAGAAATATTACAATCTAAAAATAAAGGGATTTTATACAGTTAAACTAAATATATTTTAAGATAGTTTATTATTAAAATATTGCATATTCTTAGGAGGATTGTATGAGTTTAGATATTAAAGAAATAAAGGAGGAATTAGATCAACTTTGTAAAGACTATATAGATATAATTAATAAAATGAAAAATAAGGAAATTATTAATGATGATATATATTTAAAGTGTATATCTAATAAATTAGAATTCTTAGAAAAAACAAAGATATGAAAAACTAAATAGTTTGTTTATAAATACAAGGGGGTATAATAGTAGTACTATTAATTAGATCGAATATAAATTATAATAGATTATATAGTTAGGTTTATCAATTAAACAAAATAGTGAGGTGAATAGTATGAAGTTATACAATACGTTAACTAGGGAAAAAGAAGAATTTGAACCAATAGAAGAAGGAAAGGTAAAGATGTATGTCTGTGGACCTACAGTTTACAATTTCTTTCATATAGGAAATGCTAGACCATTTATAATATTTGATACATTTAGAAGATATTTAGAATATAGAGGTTATGATGTAAAATATATTCAAAACTTTACAGATGTAGATGATAAAATAATAAAAAGAAGCAATGAAGAGGGTATAACTCCAGAGCAAGTTGCTGATAAGTATATACAAGAATACTTTAAAGATGCTGATGGATTAGGAATAAAGAGAGCCACAGTTCATCCAAGAGTTACAGATAATATAAATCAAATAATAGATTTTATAAAGGAATTAGAAGAAAAAGGGTATGCTTACGAGGTAAATGGAGAGGTTTATTTTGATACTCAAAAGTTTGAAGGATATGGAAAGTTATCTAAGCAAAATCAAGAAGATTTAGAAGCAGGGTCAAGAATAGAAGTAAATTCACAAAAAAGACATCCAATGGATTTTGTATTATGGAAGCCTAGAAAAGAAGGAGAACCAGGATGGGAAAGTCCATGGAGTATAGGTAGACCAGGATGGCATATAGAATGTTCTGTTATGTCTAAAAGGTACTTAGGAGACACTATAGATATACATGCTGGAGGTCAGGATTTAGCATTCCCACATCATGAAAATGAAATAGCTCAAAGTGAAGCTAGAAGTGGAAAAACTTTCTCTAATTACTGGATACACAATGGATATATAAATATAAACAATGAAAAGATGAGTAAGTCTAAAGGAAACTTCTTTACAGTAAGAGATGTATCAGATAAATATGATTTAGAAGTTGTAAGATTCTTTATGTTATCAGCTCATTATAGAAATCCAGTAAACTTTAGTGATGAAATGCTGTCTCAATCAAAATCTGGATTAGAAAGATTATACAATACAAAAGAAAAACTACAATTTACATTAAGTAATTTAAAAGAAAGCAATATGAAAGAAAATGAAATGAATTTAAAAGAAGAGTTAAATTTATTTAGAGAAAAGTTCATATCTGCAATGGATGATGATATAAATACAGCTGATGCTATAAGCATTATATTTGAATTAGCTAGATTTATAAATAGTAATGTAGATGAAGAATCGTCAATGGAATTTGCTAAAAAGTGTTTAGATGAGTTTGAAGAATTAACTAATGTTTTAAATATAGTTAATAAAAAACAAGAAGAAGTTTTAGATGATGATATAGAAAAATTAATACAAGATAGAGTTGATGCAAAGAAAAACAAAAACTTTGCATTAGCAGATGAGATAAGAAATAAGTTATTAGAAATGGGAATTGTTTTAGAAGATACAAGACAAGGAACTAAATGGAAAAGGGTGTAATAATGGAAAATATAAACTTAGCTACAGTATCACCACTAGTTCTTGCTTATTTAGGAGATACTGTTTATGAATCACACATAAGAGAGTATCTTATAAATAAAAATGTAAATAGGAAAGTTAATGATTTACATAAGACGGCTATAAAATATGTAAAAGCTAAGGCTCAGGCAAATGTGATTCTTACAATAGAAGAATCATTAACAGAAGAAGAACACAAAATATATAAAAGAGGTCGTAATCAAAAATCTCATACTACACCTAAAAATGCAGATATTATAGATTATAAAAATGCTACTGGATTTGAGGCGTTGATAGGATATCTTCATATGAAAAAAGACTATGAAAGACTAGCTTATATAATCCAAAAATCAATTGAAATAACAGAAGAAAATATTTAATAAAAAAGAGCTATCTATTAGATTAGCTCTTTTTTACTTACACAAAAGATTATATTAATCTAAAAAAATTCTATTTATAATCATAGATTTCTTTTTTAGACAAAACCAAGAAGAAATAATGTATAATAAGATAATAAACTTATTAAAGGAGGTACACACATGAAAGTTAAAGTAATAGCACACACACCTGAACCAGAAAAGGTAATATCAATGGCGGCAAAATTATGTTATTCATCTGTAGGAGTAGATGAAATAGAACAAAATTTAACTGATGAAAGTGTAGAAAAATTTTTAAATATGTTAATAAATTTAGGACATGAATCTCCATTAGAGCATGTTACATTTACATTTGCAGTAGAAGGAATATCAAGGAGTTGTTCTCATCAAATTGTTAGACATCGTATAGCTAGTTTTTCTCAACAAAGTCAAAGATATGTTAAGCTAGATCAATTTGATTATATAGTTCCTCCTGAAATAGAGAAAATAGAAGAAGCTAAAGCACTATTTATAGATGCTATGAATAAAGATCAAGAAGCTTATGATAAATTAGTAGATATATTATTTGAAAAACATTATAATAATTTAATCAAATCTGGAAAAAATGAGAAGGAAGCTAAAAGAAATGCAGAGAAAAAAGCAATAGAAGATGCAAGATATGTTTTCCCTAATGCATGTGAAACGAAAATGGTATGTACGATGAATACTAGAAGCTTATATAATTTCTTTAGTCACAGATGTTGTGAAAGAGCGCAATGGGAAATTAGAGAGCTATCTATAGAAATGTTAAGACAAGTAAGAGAAATAGCACCTATATTATTTAAAAACATAGGGCCAAAATGTATAACAGGACCTTGTCCAGAGGGAAAAATGACTTGTGGAAATATTGTTCAAGTAAGAGAGAAGTTTAATAATTTATAGGCGGTGAAGAGTTTGGCAATTATAGAAGGTAGAAATCCTGTTATAGAAGCTATAAAAAATGACAGAGAAATAGATAAGATAATGATAGCAAATGGAGCTAAAGAGGGCTCTATAAAAAAGATAACAGCGATGGCTAAAGAAAAAAATATAATAATACAGTATGTAGATAGAAATAAACTAGATGAAATAAGTACTAGTCACTCACATCAAGGTGTAATAGCTAATGTTAGTGAATACAAATATTTTGAATTAGATGAATTAATTCAAAATGTAAAAGATAAGGGAGAAGACCCATTTTTTATAATATTAGATGAAATAACAGATCCTCATAACTTAGGGTCAATAATAAGAACAGCTGATGCTGTAGGAGCTCATGGAGTTATAATTCCAAAGAGAAGATCGGTTCATATAACACCTACAGTTGTAAAGGCATCTGCAGGAGCTGTAGAGTATGTACCTGTATGCAAGGTAACTAATGTAGTTAATACGATTAAAACATTAAAAGAGCATGGCTTATGGATTGCAGCAGCTGATATGGATGGACAAACATTCTATGAACAAAATCTAACAGGACCTATAGGATTAGTAATAGGGAGTGAAGGTTTTGGTATATCAAGACTTGTCAAAAAGAACTGTGACTATATAGTAAAAATGCCTATGGTAGGAAATGTTACTTCGTTAAATGCATCAGTTGCAGGAAGCATACTTTTATACGAGATATTTAAACAAAGAATAGGTTCTAAATAAGGTAATGAAAAGAAAAATTAATCATTATCTAATAATTGATGGATATAATATTATAAATGCATGGGAAGAACTCAGAAATATTTCGGCAGAAGATTTAGATGCATCTAGAGAAAAGCTAGTAGATATAATAATTGAATATGCTGAGTTTTCAGGACAAAAGGCTATAGTTGTTTTTGATGCATACAATGTTAAAAACTCTATGGAAAAAATAGAAAAAAGAAAATATATAACAGTAGTTTATACAAAAGAACATCAAACAGCAGATAGTTATATTGAAAAACTAATTACGTCTTTACCAAAATATGATGTTGTTAAAGTAGCGACAAATGATTATGCAGAACAACAAATAGTACTGGGCAAAGGAGCGTCAAGAATATCATCTAGAGAGCTAAAATTAGACATCCAAGACGCTAAAAATAAGATGAAAATCAAACAAATAAGCTCGGAACGCAAAATTCAAAGAAATTGGTTAGAAGATAGATTAGATAAAGAAACTTTGTCGAAACTTGAGAACATTCGTAGAAACCGTTGAAATTACTAAGTTTATTAAACTATAATATACCTATGAAATGAAGTAATGGGGGATAGTAAAATGTTAGTAGCTAAAGAAAATAGTTTTGGGTTTATAAATAATTCTCAGCAAGATGAATATGAAATTGTATTAAAAGCCAATCAAGGGGATAAAATAGCACTGGAGTATATAATTACCAAGTATAAAAATTTTGTTAAATCAAAGGCAAAATCGTACTTTTTAGTAGGTGCGGACAAAGAAGATATAATCCAAGAAGGTATGATAGGACTTTATAAAGCTATAAGAGATTTTGATGGAAGTAAAACAAATTCATTTAAATGTTTTGCGGAGATATGCATAACAAGGCAAATTATAACAGCAATAAAAACAGCAACAAGACAAAAACATATACCTCTTAATTCTTATGTATCTCTAAATAAGCCTATATATGATGAAGAATCAGATAGAACTTTATTAGATATAATAGCGACAAGTATAATTACTGATCCAGAAGAATTAATAATAAGCAAAGAGGAACTTAAAAACATAGAATCAAAAATGAATGAAATTTTAAGTAAGTTGGAGTTAGAGGTTTTAGAATTATACTTAAATGGTAAGTCATATCAATATATAGCAGATAAATTGGATAGAGATGTTAAGTCTATTGATAATGCACTTCAAAGAGTGAAGAGAAAATTGGAAAAATATCTTGAAAACAGAAATAATTAATAGTAAAATACTTAGCATAAGCTTAATGTAAGCATTAACAAATATAAAATAAGGGAGGAATTCAAAATGGCTAAAGCTAAATTTGAAAGAAATAAACCACACGTTAATATAGGAACAATAGGTCACGTTGACCACGGTAAAACTACATTAACTGCAGCAATAACAAAAACATTATTCGATAGATATCAATTAGGAGAAGCAGTAGACTTCGCTAATATAGATAAAGCTCCAGAAGAAAGAGAAAGAGGAATCACAATATCAACTGCTCACGTTGAATATGAAACTCCAAATAGACACTACGCTCACGTTGACTGCCCAGGACATGCTGACTACGTTAAGAACATGATAACAGGTGCTGCTCAAATGGACGGTGCTATATTAGTTTGTTCTGCAACTGATGGACCAATGCCTCAAACAAGAGAGCATATATTATTATCAAGACAAGTTGGTGTACCATACATAGTAGTATTCTTAAACAAATGCGATATGGTAGACGATGAAGAATTATTAGAGTTAGTTGAAATGGAAGTTAGAGACTTATTAAATGAGTACGAATTCCCAGGAGATGATACTCCAATAGTAAGAGGATCAGCTTTAATGGCATTACAAGATTCTTCTTCAGAGTGGGGAGATAAAATAGTTGAATTATTCGAGCAAATAGACGAATATATACCAGCTCCAGAAAGAGATGTAGATAAAGATTTCTTAATGCCAGTAGAAGATGTATTCTCTATAACAGGAAGAGGAACAGTTGCTACAGGAAGAGTTGAAAGAGGAATATTAAAGGTTCAAGACGAAGTTGAATTAGTAGGATTAGCTGAAGAACCAAGAAAGTTAGTAATAACAGGAGTAGAAATGTTCAGAAAGTTATTAGACCAAGCACAAGCTGGAGATAACATAGGAGCATTAATAAGAGGTATACAAAGAAATGAAATAGAAAGAGGACAAGTTTTATCTAAGCCAGGAACTGTGAAGCCTCATACTAAGTTCAATGCAGAAGTATACGTATTAAAGAAAGAAGAAGGTGGAAGACATACTCCATTCTTCGATGGATATAGACCACAATTCTACTTCAGAACAACTGACGTAACAGGAGCTTGTAAGTTACCAGAAGGTGTAGAAATGGTTATGCCTGGAGATAACATCCAAATGACTATAGAGTTAATAAACTCAATAGCAATAGAAGAAGGATTAAGATTCGCAATAAGAGAAGGTGGAAGAACAGTAGCATCAGGTGTTGTTGCTGCTATAATAGAATAATTCTCTTATCTTAAATATAGTTTTAAAAAACTAAAAAAAAGAGGGGGATATCCTCCTCTTTTTTTAACTTGAAACTAACAAAAACATTGACATGCCTACTAATTTATGATAATTTATATGAGGTGATGATTCAAAAACGATAAATTGAACCTATTATACAGAGTAGGCAATAAAGTTAACAATATATATATTGTATTTACGAGTTGGAGGTGTAGCAGATGAGAGTTAAAGTAACTTTAGCATGTACAGAGTGTAAGCAAAGAAACTACAACACTACTAAAAACAAAAAGAATAACCCAGATAGAATAGAATTACAAAAATATTGTAGATTCTGTAAGAAGCATACTGCTCATAAAGAAACAAAATAGTTTTTATTAAGGATGTGAGTGTGGAATGGCTGCCCAAATAAATGAAAGTCCAAGAACTAAAAAGAAATTTAGTTTCGTTAGATATGTCAAAGAAACTAAAAGTGAATTAAAAAGAGTTACGTGGCCAACAAAGAAAGAGCTTTTAAAAAACACAGGAGTTGTTTTAACTGTTGTTGTTTCTGCT
Source organism: Paraclostridium ghonii (assembly GCF_023653455.1). Lineage (GTDB taxonomy): Bacteria > Bacillota > Clostridia > Peptostreptococcales > Peptostreptococcaceae > Paraclostridium > Paraclostridium ghonii. Next base: position 36,926 of record NZ_JAKEDR010000005.1, on the reverse strand, counting down.
ACTATCTTAGTATGGGCTTTAGATAGTGTATTATCTGGTGCACTAAATCTAATACTAAAATAGAAAGGAAGAATCAGAATGTCGGAATTACAAGAAGCTAGATGGTATGTAGTACATACTTATTCAGGGCATGAAAATAAAGTTAAAGCAACAATTGAAAAAGCTGTTAAAACTAGAGGTATGGAAGATTGTATAACTCAAGTGGTTGTCCCTACTGAAGAGGTAGTTGAGACTACAAAAACTGGGAAAGAAAAAACTAGACAACGTAAGGTATTTCCAGGGTACGTGCTAGTAAAAATGGTTATTACTGATGAGTCTTGGTATGTCGTAAGAAATACTAAAGGGGTTACTGGATTTGTAGGACCAGGTTCTAAGCCGGTTCCTTTAAGTGATGAAGAAGTAATGGCTATGGGCATAGATACAGCTGTTCCTAAATTAGTAAGCGGAGACATAAATTTTGAAATTGGCGAAGTGATAAAGGTTGCTAACGGTCCTTTTGAAGGGCAAATAGGAACTATAGAAGAGATAGACCTGGAATCAAAAGAAGTAAAAGTGTGTATAGATGCTTTTGGTAAAAAAACTCTATTTGCAATAGACTACAAAGGCATAGAAAAATATAACTAGAGAATAAATAATCTGAGGAGGTGCGCTCAATGGCTAAAAAAGTTATAGGTCAAATAAAATTACAAATACCTGCAGGGAAAGCTACACCAGCTCCACCAGTTGGACCAGCATTAGGACAACATGGTGTTAACATAATGGGATTCACTAAGGAATTCAATGCTAAAACTGCAGATCAAGCTGGAATGATAATACCAGTTGTTATAACTGTATATCAAGATAGATCTTTCAGTTTCATAACAAAAACTCCTCCAGCTGCAGTGTTATTAAAGAAAGCTGCTGGATTAGATACTGCTTCAGGAGAGCCAAATAAGAAGAAGGTTGCTACTTTATCTTCAGCTAAGATAAGAGAAATAGCTGAGTTAAAAATGCCTGACTTAAACGCTGCTTCAGTAGAATCTGCTATGAGAATGATAGCTGGGACTGCAAGAAGTATGGGTATCGTTGTTGAAGACTAATTAATATTAGATTAGTTATCTTCGCTTGAAAAAGTGGGAGGTAAAAAACCAATATAACCACAAGGAGGACATGAAAATGGCTAAAAAAGGTAAAAAATACGTAGAAGCTTTAAATAAGATAGATAAAACTAGATTATATGATGCTTCAGAAGCTTTAGCTTTAGTTGCAGAAGTTGCTACTGCTAAGTTTGATGAGACTGTAGAAGCTCATATAAAATTAGGTGTTGACTCAAGACACGCTGATCAACAAGTAAGAGGTGCGGTTGTATTACCACACGGAACTGGTAAAACTAAAAGAGTTTTAGTTTTTGCTAAAGGTGCAAAAGCTGAAGAAGCTAAGACTGCTGGTGCTGACTTTGTAGGTGCTGAAGAATTAGTACAAAAAATACAAGGTGAAAACTGGTTTGAATTTGATGTAATTGTTGCTACTCCAGACATGATGGGTGTAGTAGGTAGATTAGGTAGAGTATTAGGACCTAAAGGTTTAATGCCAAACCCTAAATCAGGAACAGTTACTTTCGATGTAGCTAAGGCTATAGATGAAATAAAAGCTGGTAAAGTTGAATATAGATTAGATAAAACTAACATAATACACGTTCCAGTAGGAAAAGTATCTTTCGGTGGAGAAAAGTTAACTGAAAACTTTGCTGCATTAATGGATGCTATAGTTAAGGCTAAACCTGCTGCTGCTAAGGGACAATATTTAAAGAGCGTAGCTGTTACTTCAACTATGGGACCAGGAGTTAAAGTTAACCCTGCTAAAATAGCTGAATAATAAATGCTTGACATTGATAAATAACGATGTTAAAATAATATTCGTTAATAATAAAAAAGAATAGATTTGCCGTAGACAGTAGGTGCTTTAAGCTTAATAACCTACCGAGGTTTTAGATAAATTTTGATGCTAAAGCTTTTGTATGTCTATATGATTACAAAAGCTTTTATAAGTTGCGGCAGATGAAACCTATCGGATGAAGGAGGTGCTGACCAGATGAGAAAAGCTATAGAAGTAAAATCACACGTGGTTGCTGAAATAGTTGAGAAGTTACAAAACTCTTCTTCTGCTATAGTTGTTGATTACAAAGGATTAACAGTTGAAGAAGTAACTGAATTAAGAAAGAAAATGAGAGAAGCTGGTGTTGAATACAAAGTATACAAAAACACTTTAGTTAGAAAAGCAGCTAAAGAAGTTGGTATAGAACAATTCAATGACGAATTATTAGTAGGAACAAATGCAATAGCATTCGGATACGAAGATCCAGTTGCTCCAGCTAGAATAATAAAAGAATTTATGGACTCTCATCCAAAAATGGAATTAAAAATGGGTGTAGTTGAAGGAGAATTCTACGGTAAAGAAGATATCGTTGCATTCGCTAACATACCATCAAGAGAAGTGCTTCTTGCTAAATTACTTGGAAGCTTAAAAGCTCCAGTATCAAACTTTGCATACTTATTAGATGCAATGATCAAAAAGCAAGAAGGACAAGAAGCTTAATAATAGCTTAAACTTAAGAATAAAAAAATAATTAACAATTATTAATTGAAAAAGAATATAATTCGGAGGTGCTAACAATGACAATAGAACAAATATTAGAAGCTATAGAAAACATGAAAGTTTTAGAATTAAATGAATTAGTTAAAGCTGCAGAAGAGAAATTCGGAGTATCTGCTTCAGCTCCAGTTATGATGGCTGGTGCGGTTGCTGGTGGAGCTGCTGAAGAAAAAACTGAGTTTGACTTAGTATTAACAAGTGCTGGATCTTCAAAAGTTGGAGTTATAAAAGCAGTTAGAGAAATAACTGGATTAGGATTAAAAGAAGCTAAAGAATTAGTTGATAATGCTCCTAAGACATTAAAAGAAGCAGTTTCTAAAGAAGAAGCTGATCAAATGAAAGAAAAATTAGAAGCTGCTGGAGCTTCAGTAGAAGTTAAGTAGTTTTCTTTTAAAGAAGATGTCCATTGGACATCTTTTTTTTTTCGAATACAAAAAATAACAGTATAATTTTCAAAAAAAGGAATTAGAGAATGGTTTTTTGAACATAATAAATAATGGATGCTTTATGTCGAACAAAAAAACTAATATTATGCATATACATAAAAGTTATATATTGAAAAAAGCTTGCAATTATGTTAGAATTATTAGATGCGTTAGAATAAACTATGGTTTTATTTTTAATTATTGAGAGGTGAAAAGTGAATGCCACATCCTGTCACGATAGGTAAGAGAACTAGAATGAGCTACTCAAAAATAAAAGAGATAGCTGATGTACCAAATCTTATAGAAATACAATGTGATTCCTATGAGTGGTTTTTAAAAGAAGGTTTAAAAGAAGTGTTTGAAGACATTTCACCTATAGAAGATTATACAGGTAATCTTATATTAGAATTTGTTGATTATTCTTTAGACGAGAAACCGAAGTATGACATAGAAGAATGTAAAGAAAGAGATGCAACATATTGTGCACCTCTAAAAGTTAAAGTGAGACTTATAAATAAAGAAACAGGTGAAATAAAAGAACAGGAAGTATTTATGGGTGACTTCCCTTTGATGACAGAAAAGGGAACTTTCATAATAAACGGAGCTGAGAGGGTTATAGTAAGTCAGTTAGTTAGATCTCCTGGGGTTTACTATGCTCAAGAAATGGATAAGTCAGGTAAAAGACTTATATCATCTACTGTTATACCAAACAGAGGTGCATGGTTAGAATACGAAACTGATTCTAACGATGTAATATCTGTAAGAGTTGACAGAACAAGAAAACAACCTGTTACAGTCTTATTAAGAGCATTTGGAATAGGGTCAGATGCAGAAATAATAGAGCTATTAGGTGAAGATGAAAGACTAATGGCTACACTAGAAAAAGATAACACAAAAACTGTTGAAGAAGGACTTATAGAGATATATAAAAAATTAAGACCAGGTGAACCTCCAACAGTAGAAAGTGCATCATCATTATTAAATGCATTATTCTTTGATGCTAAGAGATATGACTTAGCTAAGGTTGGTAGATACAAGTTTAACAAGAAACTCGCTTTATGTTACAGAATAATGAATAAAATTTCAGCTAAGGATATTATAAACCCAGAAACAGGTGAAATATTTGTTAAAGCTGAAGAAAAGATATCTTTAGAAGTAGCTATAGCTATACAAAACTCAGGGATAAATGTTGTTGAATTATCAACTGAAGATGAAAAAGTTGTAAAAGTTATAGGGAATAACTTTGTAGATATAAAATCACATATAAACTTTGATATAGATGATTTAAATATAAAAGAAAAAGTTCACTATCCAACTTTAAAAGAAATTTTAGATGAATATAGTGATGAAGAAGAAATAAAAGAAGCTATAAAATCTAGAATTAAAGAACTTATACCAAAACATATATTATTAGACGATATAATTGCTTCTATAAGTTATCAATTTAATATATTCTATGGAATAGGTAATATAGATGATATAGATCATTTAGGAAACAGAAGAATAAGATCAGTTGGTGAATTACTACAAAACCAAGTTAGAATAGGTCTTTCAAGAATGGAAAGAGTTATAAAGGAAAGAATGACGGTTCAAGATATGGAATCTATAACTCCTCAAGCATTAGTAAACATAAGACCTGTTTCAGCTGCAATAAAAGAATTCTTTGGTAGTTCGCAGTTATCACAATTCATGGATCAAACAAACCCATTATCAGAGTTAACTCATAAAAGAAGACTATCAGCACTTGGACCAGGAGGACTTTCAAGAGAAAGAGCTGGATTCGAAGTTCGTGACGTTCACCATTCTCACTACGGAAGAATGTGTCCGATAGAGACTCCAGAGGGGCCAAACATCGGTCTTATAAACTCTCTAGGAACATATGCAAAAATAAATGAATTTGGATTTATAGAGTCTCCTTATAGAAAATATGATAAAGAGATCGGAAAAGTTACAGATGAAATACACTACTTAACAGCTGACGAAGAAGATTTATTCATAAGAGCTCAAGCTAACGAGCCTTTAGATGACAATGATGCATTCGTAAACAACAGAGTTGTTTGTAGAACTGTAAATGGGGCCATGGAATTAGTTCCAACTCACAAAGTTGACTACATGGATATATCTCCTAAACAAGTTGTATCTATAGCAACGGCTATGATACCATTCTTAGAGAATGATGATGCTAACCGTGCGCTTATGGGATCAAACATGCAACGTCAAGCAGTTCCTTTAGTAAGAAGAGAAGCACCTATTATAGGGACAGGTGTTGAATATAGGGCTGCTAAAGACTCTGGAGCAGTTGTAGTAGCTAAAAATTCTGGTATAGCTGAAAGAGTAAGTTCAGACGAAATAATCATAAGAAGAGAAGATGGAAATAAAGATAGATATAAGTTACTGAAGTTTAAGCGTTCAAATCAAGGTACTTGTATAAATCAAACACCTATAATAAATAAAAATGATAAGATAGAAGCTGGAGATGTTATAGCTGATGGACCATCTACTGAAATGGGAGAAGTAGCTTTAGGAAGAAACTGCTTCATAGCGTTCATGACATGGGAAGGTTATAACTACGAGGATGCTATCTTAATAAATGAAAGACTTGTAAAAGAAGACAGACTATCTACTATTCATATAGAAGAATATGAATGTGAAGCTAGAGATACTAAATTAGGACCAGAAGAAATAACTAGAGATATACCTAATGTTGGAGAAGGTGCTATAAAGAACCTAGACGAAAGAGGTATAATAAGAATAGGGGCGGAAGTTGACTCTGGAGATATATTAGTAGGTAAAGTAACTCCTAAAGGAGAAACGGAACTTACTGCAGAGGAAAGATTACTTCGTGCTATATTCGGAGAAAAAGCTAGAGAAGTTAGAGATACTTCATTAAAAGTACCTCATGGAGAGTCTGGTATAATAGTTGACGTAAAAGTATTCACAAGAGAAAATGGAGATGATTTATCTCCAGGAGTTAATGAATTAGTTAGATGTTATATAGCGAAGAAGAGAAAAATCAGAGTTGGGGATAAGATGGCCGGACGTCATGGTAATAAAGGGGTTATCTCAAGGGTATTACCTGAAGAAGATATGCCATTCATGGAAAATGGTCAACCACTGGATATAGTTCTTAACCCACAAGGTATACCATCTCGTATGAACATCGGACAGGTTCTTGAAGTTCATTTAGGTCTTGCTGCTAAAACTCTAGGATGGCATGTAGCTACATCAGTATTTGATGGAGCAAAAGAGCCAGACATAAGAAAAGCACTATTAGAAGCAGGATATCCAGATGATGGGAAAGTAGCTTTATATGATGGTAGAACTGGAGATGCTTTTGATAATAGAATTACAGTTGGATACATGTACATGTTAAAACTACATCACTTAGTTGATGATAAGTTACATGCAAGAAGTACAGGGCCATACTCTCTAGTAACTCAACAACCTCTTGGTGGTAAAGCACAATTTGGTGGTCAGAGATTCGGAGAGATGGAGGTTTGGGCACTAGAAGCATATGGTGCTGCTCACATACTTCAAGAAATACTTACAGTTAAGTCGGATGACGTTGTAGGACGTGTTAGAACTTACGAAGCTATAGTTAAGGGTGAAAATATACCTGAGCCAGGTATCCCAGAATCATTTAAAGTTTTAATAAAAGAACTTCAAAGTTTATGCTTAGATGTAAAAGTATTAACAGAAGAAGATCAAGAAATAGAAGTAAGAGAATCTATAGATATAGATGAAGATGCTAAAGAGTTCGAATTAGATGTTATGGAAAATATAAGTGAACTTGAAGAAAATAGCATAGTTGAAGAAATAGAGGATTTTGAAACAACAGAAGAAGTAGAAGAATTAGAATTTGAAGAAGACGTAGTTTATGAAGATTTAAATTACGACGATGAAGACTTTGATATATAGTTTCTTATTTTAAGTAAATCTCAAATAGAAGGGAGAGAACTCCTTGTTTGAACTAAACAATTTCGAGTCAATAAAAATAGCATTGGCTTCTCCAGAAAAAATAAGACAATGGTCTAGAGGAGAAGTAAAAAAGCCTGAAACAATAAACTACCGTACACTTAAGCCAGAGAAAGATGGTCTTTTCTGTGAAAGAATATTTGGACCACAAAAAGACTGGGAGTGTCACTGTGGAAAGTACAGAAGAGTAAGATATAAAGGTGTTGTTTGTGATAGATGTGGAGTAGAAGTAACTAAAGCAAAGGTAAGAAGAGAAAGAATGGGACATATAGAGCTAGCAGCTCCTATGTCTCACATCTGGTACTTCAAAGGTATACCAAGTAGAATGGGTCTTTTACTTGATATGTCTCCTAGATCATTAGAAAAAATACTATATTTTGCATCTTATGTAGTAACTAATCCAGGGGAAACTGGATTAAATGAAAAACAATTATTAACAGAAAAAGAATACAGAACTGCTGTAGAAAAGTATGGATATAATACTTTCGAAGTAGGAATGGGTGCTGAAGCTGTTAAGAAACTTTTACAAAATATAGACTTAGAGCAACAAAGTAAAGAATTAAGAACTGAATTAAAAGATAGTACAGGTCAAAAGAGAGTTAGAACTATAAGAAGATTAGAAGTTGTAGAAGCATTTAAGAAATCTGGAAATAAACCAGAGTGGATGATATTAGATGCTATTCCAGTTATACCACCTGATTTAAGACCGATGGTTCAATTAGATGGAGGGAGATTTGCAACATCTGACTTAAATGATTTATACAGAAGAGTTATAAATAGAAATAACAGATTAAAGAGATTACTAGAACTTGGAGCTCCAGATATCATTGTAAGAAATGAGAAAAGAATGCTTCAAGAAGCGGTAGATGCTTTAATAGACAATGGTAGAAGAGGTAGACCAGTAACTGGGCCAGGAAACAGACCATTAAAGTCGTTATCAGATATGCTTAAAGGTAAGCAAGGACGTTTCCGTCAAAACTTACTTGGAAAGCGTGTTGACTACTCAGGACGTTCTGTTATAGTTGTTGGACCAGAGCTTAAATTCTATCAATGTGGTCTTCCAAAGAAAATGGCACTTGAATTATTCAAGCCATTTGTTATGGATAGATTAGTTAAAGAAGGATATGCACACAACATAAAGAGTGCAAAATCTATAGTAGAAAAAGTTAAGCCGGAAGTATGGGATGTATTAGAAGATGTTATAGAAGGACATCCAGTAATGCTTAACCGTGCACCGACTCTTCATAGATTAGGGATACAAGCGTTTGAACCAGTTTTAGTTGAAGGAAAAGCTATAAAGCTACATCCATTAGTATGTACAGCGTACAACGCTGACTTCGATGGTGACCAAATGGCGGTACACGTTCCTTTATCTGTTGAGGCTCAAGCTGAAGCAAGATTCTTAATGTTATCTGTAAATAACATACTTGCTCCTAAAGATGGTTCTCCTATAACTACTCCTTCTCAGGATATGGTTTTAGGATGTTACTACTTAACAATAGAAGCTCAAGAAGGTGCTAAAGGTACTGGAATGATCTTTAAAGATTACAATGAAATGATGCTTGCTTATGATAATGATGCAGTTACACTACATTCATTAGTTAAAGTAAGAAGAACTGTTGAAGGTGTTGGAACTCAATTAGTAGAAGCAACTGTTGGTAGATTTGTATTTAATGAAAATATACCTCAAGATTTAGGATTTGTTGATAGAAGTGAAGATAAATTCTCATTAGAAGTAGACTTCTTAGCAGATAAGAAATCTTTAGGAAAAATAATAGATAAATGTTTTAGAAAACATGGAAATACAGTAACAGCTCAAATGTTAGACCATATAAAATCTTTAGGATTTAAATATTCTACAAGAGGTGGTATAACTGTTGCCGTTGCAGATATGAAAATACCAGAAGCTAAGAAAGGTTATATAACTGAAGCTGAAGGAAAAGTTGATAAATATGAAAAAGCGTATAGAAGAGGGCTTATATCTAACGAGGAAAGATATGAAAGAGTAATAGAGACTTGGACAGAAACTACTGAAAAAGTTACAGATGCTCTTATGGCTAACCTAGATAGATTAAACAACATCTTCATAATGGCTCACTCTGGAGCCAGAGGGTCTAAGAACCAGATAAGACAGTTAGCTGGTATGCGTGGTCTGATGGCCAATGCATCTGGTAAGACGGTTGAGATACCAGTTAAATCTAACTTCCGTGAAGGTTTATCAGTACTTGAATACTTCACATCTTCACATGGAGCTAGAAAGGGTCTTGCCGATACAGCTCTACGTACAGCTGACTCAGGATACTTAACAAGAAGACTTGTTGATGTCAGTCAAGATGTTATTGTTAGAGATGTAGACTGTGGAACAACAGAAGACACAGAAATCTTTGCAATCAAAGATGGAAATGAAGTAATAGAGGAACTATATGATAGAATAGTTGGAAGATATACTATAGAGTCTATAGTTCATCCAGAAACAGGTGAAATAATCGTTGAAGCTGATGCTATGATACAAGAAGATCAAGCTGAAAAGATTATAGAGGCTGGAATAGAAATAGTTAAAATAAGAACAGTTCTTAATTGTAGAACTAACCATGGAGTATGTTCTAAGTGTTATGGTAGAAACTTAGCTACTGGTAAAGAAGTTAATATAGGAGAAGCTGTTGGTATAATAGCTGCTCAATCAATCGGTGAACCTGGTACTCAGCTTACAATGCGTACATTCCATACAGGTGGGGTTGCCGGAGGAGATATAACACAAGGTCTTCCAAGGGTAGAAGAATTATTTGAAGCTAGAAAGCCAAAAGGTCTTGCTACAATAACTGAAGTGCCAGGTAGAGTAGAAATAGACGAAACTGGTAAGAGAAAAGAAGCTACTGTAATTCCTGAACAAGGAGAAGCACAAGTATATGCTATACCTTATGGTTCGAGATTAAGAGTTAAGAACGGTCAATTTGTTGAAGCTGGAGAGGCTTTAACTCAAGGATCTATAAATCCTCATGACATAGTAAGGGTTAAAGGTATTGAAGGTGTTCAAGATTACGTTGTTAAAGAAGTTCAAAGAGTTTATAGAATGCAAGGGGTTGACATCAACGATAAGCATATAGAAGTAATTGTTAGACAAATGCTATCTAAGGTTAAAGTTGAAGATCCAGGTGATACAGATTTATTACCAGGAGGATATGAAGATGTTCTTACATTCAATAAAACGAATGAGGAAGCTGTAGCTCAAGATTTAAGACCTGCATCAGCTAAGAGAGTTTTACTTGGTATAACTAAAGCTTCTCTTGCAACAGAATCATTCTTATCGGCTGCATCATTCCAAGAAACTACTAGAGTATTAACAGAAGCTGCTATAAAAGGAAAAGAAGATCACTTAATAGGTCTTAAAGAAAATGTTATAATAGGTAAGTTAATACCGGCAGGAACAGGAATGAAGAGATATAAAAATATAGCAGTTGAAAAAATAGAAGAATAATTTTACTTTGTTATATAAACTAAACATCCTTGACATAAGGTGTCGCTGGTGCTAAAATGTAAAGGTATGTAAAGCGAAGATATTAAATGTTACTAAGGGCTTAGCTCTTAGTAACATTTTAAATATATTTTATTTAAACTAAAAAGCATAATAATATGCACCAAACTAAAGTACTAAAACCACAAAAGTGTGTTATAGACATTTATTGCAATGTAGCGCATTTGCTACATATTATATCAATATGACTTCATATTGATGTAGTTGGCGGTCATTTTAAGATCGAAAAATTTGGAAGGAGGTGCAGATGATGCCAACAATTAACCAATTAGTTCGTAAGAAAAGAAAAGCGATAGAAAAGAAATCTACTGCTCCAGCATTACAAAAAGGATATGATTCTTTACACAAGAAATCAACTGATACTAGTGCTCCACAAAAAAGAGGAGTTTGTACATCAGTTAAAACATTTACTCCTAAGAAACCTAACTCAGCTTTAAGAAAAGTTGCCAGAGTTAGATTAACTAACGGTATAGAAGTTTCTGCGTATATACCAGGAGAAGGACACAACTTACAAGAGCATAGTGTTGTTCTTATAAGAGGAGGAAGAGTTAAAGACCTTCCAGGGGTTAGATACCACATATTAAGAGGTACATTAGATACAGCAGGTGTTGATAAGAGAATGCAAGCTAGATCTAAGTACGGTGCTAAGAGACCTAAAGCTGCAAAGAAATAAGCAATTAACAATCGATTATAGTTCGGTGCTTTAAATATATATATATTTACGGCATCACGGCGTTTGATATAATGTCGAGTACCTATGATTTAAGATTAAATAATTAAGGAGGGAAGCAAAATGCCAAGAAAAGGTAATGTTCCAAAGAGAGAAGTTTTACCAGATCCACTATACGGAAGTAAGGTAGTAACTAAGCTAATAAACAATTTAATGATAGATGGAAAAAAAGGAAAATCTCAAAAGATAGTATACGATGCTTTCGAGATAATCGCTGAAAAGACTGGAGAAAATGCTCTAGAAGTTTTCGAAACAGCTATGAATAATATAATGCCTGTTTTAGAGGTTAAAGCTAGAAGAGTTGGTGGAGCTAACTACCAAGTTCCAATAGAAGTTAGACCTGAAAGAAGACAAACTTTAGGGTTAAGATGGTTAGTAAACTATACTAGAGCTCGTGGTGAAAAAGGTATGGTTGAAAAACTAGCTAAAGAAATAATGGATGCTGCTAACAATACAGGAGCTTCTGTTAAGAAGAAAGAAGATACTCATAAGATGGCAGAAGCTAATAAAGCATTTGCTCATTACAGATTCTAATAATAGGATATATTTGATATCCTGTTATTAGATAGGATGTCGTAAGGAGGAGAATCAGAATCATGGCTAGAAAGTTTCCTTTAGAAAGAACTAGAAACATAGGAATCATGGCTCATATAGATGCAGGAAAAACTACTACTACAGAAAGAATCCTATTCTATACAGGGCAAACTCATAAAATAGGAGAGACTCATGAAGGAGCTTCTCAAATGGACTGGATGGAGCAAGAGAAGGAAAGAGGTATAACAATAACTTCTGCCGCTACTACTGCTGCTTGGAAAGACCATAGAATAAATATAATAGATACACCAGGTCACGTCGACTTTACTGTTGAGGTTGAAAGATCTCTAAGAGTTCTTGACGGATCAGTTGCTGTATTCTGTGCTAAAGGTGGGGTTGAGCCTCAATCTGAGAACGTATGGAGACAAGCTGATAACTACGGTGTACCTAGAATAGCATTTGTAAACAAAATGGACATCATGGGTGCAGATTTCTACAATGTTGTAAAAATGATGAAAGATAGATTAAGTGCAAATGCTGTACCAATGCAATTACCAATAGGTAAAGAAGATTGGTTAGAAGGTGAAGTTGACTTATTAGAAATGAAAGCTCATATCTATAAAGACGACTTAGGTATTGAAATAGAAATAACTGAAATACCAGAAGATATGAAAGAATTAGCTCAAGAGTGGAGAGAAAAAATGGTTGAAGCGGTAGCTGAAACTGACGAAGAGTTAATGATGAAATATCTTGAAGGTGAAGAGCCAACTATAGAAGAGTTAAAAGCTGCTATAAGAAAAGCTACAATAGCTTGTGAAATGAACCCAGTATTCTGTGGATCTGCTTACAAGAATAAAGGTGTTCAATTATTATTAGATGCTGTTATAGCTTACTTACCAGCTCCAACTGATATAGCTGCTATAAAAGGTATATTAGAAGATGGTGAAGAAGCTGAAAGACATTCATGTGATGAAGAGCCATTCTCAGCTTTAGCATTTAAAATAATGACTGACCCATTCGTTGGTAAGTTAGCATTCTTCAGAGTTTACTCTGGAACATTAGAAAGTGGTTCTTATGTTCTGAATGCTACTAAAGGTAAGAGAGAGAGAATAGGACGTATTCTACAAATGCATGCTAATACTAGAGAAGAAATATCAATAGTATATGCAGGGGATATAGCTGCAGCAGTAGGGTTAAAAGACACTACTACTGGAGACACTTTATGTGATCCAACTGATCCAATAATACTTGAATCTATGGAATTCCCTGAACCAGTTATAGATGTTGCTATAGAGCCTAAGTCAAAAGCTGCTCAAGAAAAAATGGGTGTTGCTCTTCAAAAGTTAGCTGAAGAGGATCCAACTTTCAGAGTTAGAACTGATGAAGAAACAGGACAAACTATAATCGGTGGTATGGGTGAATTACACTTAGAGATAATAGTTGATAGATTATTAAGAGAATTTAAAGTTGAAGCTAACGTTGGTGCTCCACAAGTTGCTTACAGAGAAACTATAACTCAACCAGTTGATGTTGAATACAAGTACTCTAAGCAATCGGGAGGTAGAGGACAATACGGTCACGTTAAGATCAGAGTTAACCCTCAAGAGCCAGGTGGCGGATATAAATTTGAAAATAAAACTGTTGGGGGATCTGTACCGAAAGAGTACGTTGGACCAACAGATGCAGGTATACAAGGAGCTATGGCTGCTGGTATAGTTGCTGGATACCCAGTTGTTGACGTTGCTGTTGAATTATACGATGGTTCTTACCATGAAGTCGATTCATCAGAAATGGCATTCAAAATGGCAGGATCAATGGCTATGAAGGACGCTCTTAAAAAAGGTAATGCTGTATTACTTGAGCCATACTTCAAAGTTGAAGTTGTTACTCCAGAAGAATACATGGGAGACGTTATGGGTGGATTAAACTCTAAGAGAGGTTTAATACAAGGTATGGAAGCTAGATCTGGTGCGCAAGTTATAAATGCATTCGTTCCACTTTCAGAAATGTTTGGATACTCTACTGAGTTAAGATCTTCTACTCAAGGTCGTGCAACATATACTATGATATTCGACCATTATGAGCAAGTTCCAGCTTCAGTTGCTAAAAAAATAGCTGAAGGTAAATAATTAATTTTGATTAATTATTTTGTATATAATAAATAAGTAAGACGAGGATTCCTCGTCTTACAAAAAATAAAACCAATATTAAAGGGAGGAATTCAAAATGGCTAAAGCTAAATTTGAAAGAAATAAACCACACGTTAATATAGGAACAATAGGTCACGTTGACCACGGTAAAACTACATTAACTGCAGCAATAACAAAAACATTATTCGATAGATATCAATTAGGAGAAGCAGTAGACTTCGCTAATATAGATAAAGCTCCAGAAGAAAGAGAAAGAGGAATCACAATATCAACTGCTCACGTTGAATATGAAACTCCAAATAGACACTACGCTCACGTTGACTGCCCAGGACATGCTGACTACGTTAAGAACATGATAACAGGTGCTGCTCAAATGGACGGTGCTATATTAGTTTGTTCTGCAACTGATGGACCAATGCCTCAAACAAGAGAGCATATATTATTATCAAGACAAGTTGGTGTACCATACATAGTAGTATTCTTAAACAAATGCGATATGGTAGACGATGAAGAATTATTAGAGTTAGTTGAAATGGAAGTTAGAGACTTATTAAATGAGTACGAATTCCCAGGAGATGATACTCCAATAGTAAGAGGATCAGCTTTAATGGCATTACAAGATTCTTCTTCAGAGTGGGGAGATAAAATAGTTGAATTATTCGAGCAAATAGACGAATATATACCAGCTCCAGAAAGAGATGTAGATAAAGATTTCTTAATGCCAGTAGAAGATGTATTCTCTATAACAGGAAGAGGAACAGTTGCTACAGGAAGAGTTGAAAGAGGAATATTAAAGGTTCAAGACGAAGTTGAATTAGTAGGATTAGCTGAAGAACCAAGAAAGTTAGTAATAACAGGAGTAGAAATGTTCAGAAAGTTATTAGACCAAGCACAAGCTGGAGATAACATAGGAGCATTAATAAGAGGTATACAAAGAAATGAAATAGAAAGAGGACAAGTTTTATCTAAGCCAGGAACTGTGAAGCCTCATACTAAGTTCAATGCAGAAGTATACGTATTAAAGAAAGAAGAAGGTGGAAGACATACTCCATTCTTCGATGGATATAGACCACAATTCTACTTCAGAACAACTGACGTAACAGGAGCTTGTAAGTTACCAGAAGGTGTAGAAATGGTTATGCCTGGAGATAACATCCAAATGAATATAGAGTTAATAAACTCAATAGCAATAGAAGAAGGATTAAGATTCGCAATAAGAGAAGGTGGAAGAACAGTAGCATCAGGTGTTGTTTCTTCTATAATAGAGTAATCTATTATCCACTGTATATATAAAAGGAAGATGTTAAACATCTTCCTTTTTTATTATATTATTTAAAAATAAAAATTATTGACAAAGATGTTGAAAGAATATATACTAACCTAGTACCCGTTAAGATTCTCAACACGAAGCTTGTAGTAAGCTTTACATACAAAAAATATTTTGTTAAAATATAAAAAAAGCTTGAAAAAAAGCAATAAATAGTATAAACTATAATAGTGTGCTTGAGAGATGCGAAATGAAAGACAAAGTAAAGTAATATCCTAGAGATAGGCGACGAGATGCCGATTTTAAAAAAACACAACACACCCGGAACTGTGTATCGGTATCAGTCGTGCGTAACCAAAAAAATTAAACGTACGATAAAGGAGGGAAACTAAAATGGCTAACAATGGAAAAATAAGAATAAGATTAAAGTCATATGATCACAAATTATTAGATTTTTCAGCTGCTAAAATAGTTGGGACTGCTAAAAAAGCTGGATCACAAGTTTCAGGACCTGTGCCACTACCAACTGAAAAGCAAGTTGTAACTATATTAAGAGCTGTACACAAGTATAAGGACTCTAGAGAGCAATTTGAAATGAGAACTCACAAGAGATTAATAGACATAGCAAACCCAACACCTAAGACAGTTGACTCATTAATGAAGTTAGACTTACCAGCTGGTGTTGATATAGAAATAAAGTTATAAGATAAGCCTCTAAGATACGATCCTATAAGGCAACTATCTTAGAATGATTATGAAGAATTCATAATCCGCTGTAAGATTATAGGAGGTGCGATATGAAAGGAATATTAGGAAAAAAGTTAGGAATGACTCAAATATTCACTGAAGCAGGGAATGTAGTACCTGTAACTGTTGTTGAAGCTGGACCAGTAGTGGTTACTCAAATAAAAACAACAGAAAAAGAAGGATACAATGCAGTTCAAGTAGGTTTTGCAGATGCTAAAGAGAAATCTTTAAACAAGCCTCAAAAAGGACATCTTGCTGCTGCTAACGTATTAAAGAAACACTTAAAAGAATTCAGAATGGATTCTGTAGAAGAGTTCACAGTAGGACAAGAAATGAAAGCTGATATATTTGCAGCTGGAGAAATGATAGATGTTACTGGAACAAGTAAAGGTAAGGGATTCCAAGGTCCAATAAAGAGACATGGTCAATCAAGAGGTCCTGAAACTCACGGTTCTAGATACCACAGAAGACCAGGTTCAATGGGAGCATGTTCTTTCCCAGGTAGAGTTTTCAAAAACAAAAAACTAGCTGGTCACATGGGTAGCGTTACAGTAACTGTTCAAAACTTAGAAGTAGTTAGAGTAGATGCTGATAAGAACCTTATATTAGTTAAGGGTGCTATACCAGGAGCTAAAGGTTCAGTAGTAACTATAAAAGAAGCAGTAAAGTCTTCTAAATAATAACTAACCTAAGAAAGGAGGAAGCACAATGCCAAAATTAAATATATTAAATGTTAATGGACAAAATGTTGGAGAAATCGAATTAGCAGAAGCTATATTCGGTGTTGAAGTTAACGAACACGTATTATACGAAGTAGTTAAAAATCAATTAGCAAACAAGAGACAAGGTACTCAATCTGCTAAAACTAGAGCAGAAGTTAGAGGTGGCGGAAGAAAACCTTGGAAACAAAAAGGAACTGGTAGAGCTAGACAAGGTTCTATAAGAGCTGTACAATGGGTTGGTGGAGGAGTTGCTTTTGCACCTAAGCCAAGAGATTACAGTTACACTTTACCAAAGAAAGTTAGAAGATTAGCTATAAAATCAGCTTTATCATCTAAGGTTCAAAATAACGAAATAATAGTTTTAGATGCTTTAAACATGGAAGCTCCAAAAACTAAAGAATTCGTTCAAATATTAAAAAACATAAATGCTTCTAAGAAAGCTTTAGTAGTAACAGCTGAAAAGAACGAGAACGTTGTAAAATCAGCTAGAAACATAGAAGGTGTTCAAGCTGCTACAGTTAACACTATAAACGTTTATGACATATTAAAGTACGATACTTTCGTAATAACTACAGATGCAGTTAAGAAAGTGGAGGAGGTGTACGCATAATGACTAATCCACATGATATAATAATGAAGCCAGTTGTAACTGAGCAAAGTATGACTGAAATGGTTGAAAAGAAATATACTTTTGTTGTTTCTAAAAGCGCAAACAAAACTGAAATAAAGAAAGCTGTAGAAAGCATATTCGGAGTTAAAGTTGATAAAGTAAATACTTTAAACTACGATGGAAAAGTTAAGAGAATGGGTAGAAACGAAGGAAGAACTGCTAGTTTCAAAAAGGCAGTAGTTAAACTAGCTGCTGATAGTAAAGAAATAGAATTCTTCCAAGGAATGTAATTAACCTTAATAAACAAAGGAGGGAAAACAGATGGCTATAAAAAAGTTTAGACCAACTTCTCCTGCCTTAAGACAAATGACAGTTTTAGTTTCTGATGAAATAACTTGTAACGAACCAGAAAGATCTCTTTTAGTTTCGTTAAAAAAGAATTCTGGTAGAAACGTACATGGTAAAATAACTGTTCGTCACAGAGGTGGAGGAAACAGAAGAAAATATAGAATAATAGATTTCAAGAGAAATAAAGATGGAATACCTGCTAAGGTTGCTACTGTTGAGTATGATCCAAACAGAACTGCTAACATAGCATTATTAAACTATGCTGATGGTGAAAAGAGATATATATTAGCTCCAGTTGGAATACAAGTTGGAGACACTATATTATCAGGACCAGAAGCTGACATAAAGCCAGGTAACGCAATGGCATTAAAAGATATGCCAGTTGGTACAGTAGTACACAACGTAGAATTAAAGCCAGGAAAAGGAGCTCAGTTAGTTAGATCTGCTGGAGCATCTGCTCAATTAATGGCTAAAGAAGGTAAGACTGCATTACTAAGATTACCATCAGGAGAGATGAGATTAGTAAGCATAAACTGTAAAGCTACAATAGGACAAGTTGGAAACTTAGAACACGGTAACGTTGTTATAGGTAAAGCTGGTAGAAAAAGACATATGGGTATAAGACCTACAGTTAGAGGTTCTGTAATGAACCCTTGTGACCATCCACACGGTGGAGGGGAAGGTAGATCTCCAATAGGTAGAGCTAATCCAGTTACTCCTTGGGGTAAACCAGCACTTGGATACAAAACTAGAAAGAAAAATAAAGCTTCTGATAAGTTAATAGTATCAAGAAGAACTAAGTAATAGATTTATTTTTGCTCGAAAGGAGGAAATGAAAAATGTCAAGATCAACTAAAAAAGGACCTTTTATACATGCAAGACTTTTAAAGAAGATAGAAGATATGAATGCTTCTGGAAATAGAGAAGTTATAAAGACTTGGTCAAGATCTTCAACTATATTCCCACAAATGGTTGAACATACAATAGCTTTACATGATGGAAGAAAGCATGTTCCAGTTTATATAACAGAAGATATGGTTGGACACAAGTTAGGTGAATTCGTTCCTACAAGAACTTTCAAAGGGCATAAGGACGATGAAAAATCTAATAAGAGAAGATAATTAAGATCTAACTAAGGAAGGAGGAAATTGTAATGGAAGCAAAAGCTACTGCAAAATACGTACGTGTATCACCTAGAAAAGCAGGTCAAATATGCGGCCTTGTTAGAGGAAAAAATGTTGATGAAGCTTTAGCAATATTAAAGTATACTCCAAGAGGAGCTGCTTCAATAATAGCTAAGGTTGTAAAATCAGCGAAAGCTAATGCAGAAAACAATCACGAGATGGATGTTGAAAAATTATATATAGCTTCAATAGTTGCTAATCAAGGACCAACTATGAAGAGATTCATGCCTAGAGCTATGGGTCGTGCTACTATGATAAGAAAGAGAACTTCTCACATAGAGGTAGTTCTTAAAGAAAAATAATAGATAGATAGGAGGGAAACAAATGGGTCAAAAGGTTAATCCACATGGTTTAAGAGTCGGTGTTATAAAAGACTGGGACTCAAGATGGTTCGCTACTGATAAAAAAGAGTTCGGAAACTTATTATTAGAAGACCATAATGTACGTAAATTCTTAAAGAATAAATTATACTCAGCTGGTGTTGCTAAGATAGAAATAGAAAGATCAGCAAACAAAGTTAAACTAGACTTACACGTTGCTAAGCCAGGTGTAGTTATAGGTAAAGGTGGAGCTGGAATAGAAGCTCTTAAAACTGAGTTAGAAAAAATGACTAAGAAAAATATTATAGTTAATATAGTAGAAGTTAGAAACCCAGATAAAGAAGCTCAATTAGTAGCAGAAAATATAGCTTTAGCTATAGAAAGAAGGGTTGCTTTCAGAAGAGCTATGAAGCAAGCTATACAAAGAGCTATGAAATCAGGAGTTAAAGGTATAAAGGTATCTGCTTCTGGTAGACTTGGTGGAGCTGAAATGGCTAGAACTGAAGGATACAGCGAAGGAAATGTACCTCTTCAAACATTAAGATCTGACATAGAGTACGGATTTGCTGAAGCAAACACTACTTATGGAAAAACTGGTATTAAAGTTTGGATATGCAACGGAGAAGTTTTACCAACTAGAAACGGTGTAAATCCAAGAGAAGAGAGAAGAGATAACAATAGAAGAGATAGAAGAGATAACAGAAGAAACGATAGAAGAAACGATAGAAGAAATGATAGATCAAACAACAATAGATCAAACAACAGAGGACCAAGACCTCAAAGAACTGAGAATAAACAAGCTTAATAAAAGCACAGTTAAGGAAGGAGGAAAATACTCATGTTAATGCCAAAAAGAGTAAAACGTCGTAGAGTACACAGAGGTAGCTTAGCTGGAAAAGCTCATAAAGGTAACAAAGTTACTTATGGAGAGTTCGGTTTAGTTGCTTTAGAGCCATCTTGGATAACTTCTAACCAAATAGAAGCTGCCAGAATAGCTATGACTAGATATATAAAAAGAGGGGGAAAAGTTTGGATAAAGATATTCCCTCATAAACCAGTAACAAGAAAACCTGCAGAAACTCGTATGGGTGCTGGTAAAGGTTCACCAGAATACTGGGTAGCAGTAGTAAAACCAGGAAGAGTTATGTTCGAATTAGCAGGTGTTTCTGAAGATAAAGCTAGAGAAGCAATGAGACTTGCTATGCATAAACTTCCAGTTAAATGTAAGTTTGTGAAACGTGAAGATTTAGAAGTAGAGGGTGGTGAATAGGATGAAAGCTAAAGAACTAAGAGATTTAACAAGCGAAGAGTTAATGAACAAGTTAAATGGTTTTAAAAGTGAATTATTTAGCTTAAGATTCCAATTAGCTACTGGTCAATTAGAAAACACAGCAAGAATCAAGTTCGTTAAGAAAGATATAGCTAGAGTTAAAACTATACTTGCTGAAAGAAAGTTAAACGAAACTAGAGCTTAATTTTGGAAAGGAGGCTGTCAAACATGGAAAGAGGAAGAAGAAAAGTAAGAGTAGGCCGTGTTGTTAGTAATAAAATGGAAAAAACAATAGTTGTTGCTGTTGAAGATTTCGTACGTCATCCATTATATAACAAGCCAGTTAAGAGAACTAAGAAATTTAAGGCTCACGATGAAAACAACGTATGTAGCATCGGAGATAGAGTAAGAATAATGGAAACTAGACCTTTATCTAAAGATAAGAGATTCAGACTAGTTGACGTTATAGAGAAGGTTAAGTAGTTTTTAGAGAAGGAGGGATTACGATATGATACAACAAGAATCACGTCTAAGAGTTGCTGATAACTCAGGAGCTAAAGAACTTTTAACTATTCGTGTATTAGGCGGAAGTAAAAGAAGATATGGTAACATAGGTGACGTTATAGTTGCAACTGTTAAAAGTGCAACACCAGGTGGAGTTGTAAAAAAAGGTAAAGTAGTTAAAGCTGTTATAGTAAGAACTAAGCAAGGCGTAAGACGTAAAGATGGTAGTTATATATCATTCGACGAGAATGCTGCAGTTATCATAAAAGATGACAAAACTCCAGTAGGAACTCGTATATTCGGGCCTGTTGCTAGAGAGTTAAGAGACAACGACTTTATGAAAATAGTATCTCTTGCTCCAGAAGTACTATAATAAGGAGGTGCAATAGGACATGATGCGTGTTAAAAAAGGTGACACTGTTGTAGTTATAGCAGGAAAAGATAAAGGTAAAAAAGGTACAGTTACTAAAGTTTTCACTAAAACTAATAAAATATTAGTTGAAGGCGTTAACGTAATAACTAAACACCAAAAGCCAACTGCTGTTAACCCACAAGGTGGAATAATAAATAAAGAAGCCCCAATACACATATCTAACGTAATGCCAGTTGATCCTGAAACAGGAAAAGGTACAAGAGTTAGATTTGAAGTTAAAGATGGGAAAAAAGTTAGAGTATCAGTAAAGAGCGGAAAAGAATTATAATAAGCTTGAAAGGAGGGACCACAAATGACTTCTAGATTACAAGAAAAATATGTTAAAGAAGTTGCTCCAGCTTTAATGGAGAAATTTGGATACAAAAATGTTATGGAAATACCTAAGTTAGAGAAAATAGTAATAAACATGGGTATAGGTGATGCAAGAGAAAATCCAAAAGGATTAGAAGCTGCAGTTGCAGAATTAGAAATTATATCTGGACAAAAGCCAGTTATAACAAAAGCTAGAAAATCAGTAGCTAACTTCAAGTTAAGAGAAGGAATGCCTGTTGGAACTAAAGTTACTTTAAGAGCTGACAAGATGTACTACTTCATGGACAAGTTAGTGAACATTTCTTTACCAAGAGTTAGGGACTTCAGAGGAGTTAATGCTAATGCATTCGATGGAAGAGGAAACTACGCTTTAGGGTTAAAAGAGCAATTTATATTCCCTGAAATAGAGTACGACAAGGTTGACAAAGTAAGAGGAATGGATGTAATATTCGTAACTACAGCTAAAACTGATGAAGAGGCTAGTGAGTTATTAAGATTATTAGGAATGCCATATTCTAAGTAAATAAAGGAGGGATTCCAGTGGCTAGAAAAGCGATGGTTGTAAAACAACAAAAAAAGCAAAAGTACGCAACTAGAGAATATACTAGATGTACGATATGTGGTAGACCACACTCTGTGCTAAAAAAATTCGGTATATGCCGTATATGCTTTAGAGAATTAGCTTATAAAGGTCAAATACCTGGTGTAAGAAAAGCAAGTTGGTAAGACTTGGTTAAAATGGAAGGAGGTTTACAATATGACAATGACAGATCCAATAGCAGATATGTTAACACGTATAAGAAATGCTAACATGGTTAAGCATGAAACTGTTGATGTTCCTGCTTCTAATATGAAGAAAGAATTAGCTAGAATCTTATTAGAAGAAGGTTTCATAAGAGGGTACGATGTTATAGAAGATGGAAAGCAAGGAATAATAAGAATACAATTAAAGTACGGGCAAATAGGCGAGAGAGTTATAACAGGATTAAAGAGAATATCTAAGCCTGGTATGAGAGTTTACGCTGCTAAAGAAGAATTACCAAAAGTATTAAACGGATTAGGTATATCAATAATATCTACTTCAAAAGGTATATTAACTGATAGACAAGCTAGAAACGAAGGCGTTGGTGGAGAAGTAATCTGCTACGTTTGGTAATAAAAACGAACAATGTAAGGAGGTGCAACTATGTCAAGAATAGGTGTTAAGCCAATAACTGTTCCTGCAGGTGTTGAAATAACTATAGCTGAGAATAACTTAGTTACAGTAAAAGGACCAAAAGGAACTTTAACAAAGCAATTCACTAATGAATTAGCTATAAAAAAAGAAGAAAATACTATATTAGTTGAGAGACCAACTAATAATAAAAAACATAGATCTTTACACGGATTAACTAGAACTTTAATAGATAACATGGTAGTAGGAGTTACTACTGGTTTCGAGAAAAAGTTAGAGTTAGTTGGTGTTGGGTACAGAGCTCAAAAACAAGGAAACAAGTTAGTTATGAACTTAGGATACTCTCACCCAGTTGAGATGGTAGATCCTGAAGGAATAACTGTTGAAGCTCCAAACCAAACTGAATTAGTTGTTAAAGGTATAGACAAGCAATTAGTAGGTAATTATGCTGCTAAGATAAGAGCTTGGAGAGAACCAGAGCCATACAAAGGTAAAGGTATAAGATACGCTGGTGAAGTTGTAAGACGTAAAGAAGGTAAAACTGGTAAAAAATAATACCAAACATAAAAGCTAGAAAGGAGTGATCTCTGTGTTTAAAAAAGCTAACAAAAACGCAAATAGACTTCAAAGACATAAGAGAGTTCGTAGTAAAATAACTGGAACTACTCAAAGACCAAGATTATGTATATTTAGAAGTTCTAATAACATATATGCTCAAATAATAGATGATACTAACAGAGTAACTGTTGTTTCTGCATCTTCTTTAGAAGCGGAAATAAAAGGTGCTGCTAATCACTGTGGAAACAAAGAAGCAGCTAGAAAAGTTGGAGAACTTGTTGCTAAGAGAGCTGTAGAAAAAGGTATAACTGAAGTTGTATTTGACAGAGGTGGATACTTATATCACGGAAGAGTTCAAGAATTAGCTGAAGGTGCTAGAGAAGCTGGACTTAAGTTCTAATACAAAGGAGGGAAAAAAATGCTACGTCGTAAACCAATAGATGCAAGACAACTTGATCTTCAAGAGAAAGTTATCGAAGTAAGACGTGTTACTAAGGTTGTAAAAGGTGGTAGAAACTTTAGATTTGCAGCTTTAGTAGTTGTTGGAGATGAAAACGGACACGTTGGTATAGGTGCTGGGAAAGCTATGGAAGTACCAGATGCTATAAGAAAAGCAGTTGAAGATGCTAAGAAGAATTTAATAACTGTACCTATGGTTGGTACAACTATACCTCACCAAACAAACGGACATTTTGGTGCTGGAAAAATATTAATAATGCCTGCTAGTCAAGGTACAGGAGTTATAGCTGGGGGACCTGCTAGAGCGGTACTTGAATTAGCTGGATTAAAGGATGTTAGAGCTAAATCTTTAGGAACTAACAACCCAAGAAACATGGTAAATGCTACAATAGAAGGTTTAAGATCTTTAAGAACAGCTGAAGATATAGCTAAACTTAGAGGTAAAAAAGTAGAAGATCTTCTAGGGTAAGGAGGTAGTAAAGAATGGCTAAATTACAAATAAAGTTAGTTAGAAGTATAATAGGAACTACTCCTAACCAAAGAAAGAACGTAGAAGCGTTAGGATTAAGAAAAAGAGAGCAAGTAGTTGTTAAAGAAGACAATGCTCAAATGAGAGGTATAATAGCTAAAGTTAGTCACTTAGTAGAAGTTACTGAAATAGCTGAATAATAAATAATTTAAACCAATACTAAGGGAGGTGCAATCCATGAAGTTACATGAATTAAGACCTGCTGAAGGTGCAGTTTCTTCTAAAAAGAGATTAGGTAGAGGTACTGCTACTGGACAAGGTAAAACTTCAGGACGTGGACAAAAAGGTCAAAAGTCTCGTTCAGGTGGTGGAGTAAGAGTTGGATTCGAAGGTGGACAAATGCCACTTGCTAGAAGACTTCCTAAGAGAGGATTCAAGAATCCTTGTAAGAAAGTTTACTCACTAGTTAACGTAGAAACTTTAAATAGATTTGAAAACGGAACAGAAATAAATGCTGAATTACTTAAGTCAACTGGAGTAATAAGCAAAATAGAAAAAGACGGCGTTAAAATCTTAGGTGAAGGTAACTTAGAAAAAGCTTTAACTATAAAAGCTGCTAAGTTTACTGCTTCAGCGCAAGAAAAAATAGAAAAAGCTGGAGGAAAAGCAGAATTAGTTTAATCTAATCTGCTAACTCTTAGCCATAAGGCAGGGGTGAATTTAACGTGCTGTCAAACTTAAAACAAGCTTGGAAAATAAAAGATGTAAGAAGAAAAATTTTATATACTTTGATGATGATTGTTATCTTTAGGATAGGATGTACAATTCCTGTTCCTGGAGTTAATAGGGATATTATAAAGGGAATGGTTGACGGAAACGGTCTTCTTTCCCTATATAATATGTTTACAGGAGGAGCTTTTAGCAACTTTACTTTATTCGCATTAGGAATCAGTCCTTATATAACGGCATCTATAATAATTCAACTTTTAACTATAGGATTCCCAACTCTTGAAGAACTTCAAAAGTCTGGTGAAGAAGGTAAAAAGAAGATAAATAAATACACTAAGTATACAGCATTAGGATTAGCTATAGTACAAGCTATCGGTATAACACTAGGAATAGTGAGACGTGCTTTACAAACAGATAGTGTATTTTTTATAGTTACAGTTATAGTTACATTAATTTCAGCTAGTATGCTTTTAATGTGGATGGGAGATAAGATTACTGAAAAAGGATTAGGTAATGGAAGCTCTATAATAATATTTATAGGAATTATATCAAGAATTCCTAAAGACATAACTCAATCTATATCACAAACTCAAAATGGTAGTATTGGAATATGGATGTTAATAGTTATGCTTATAGTGTCGCTTCTTACAGTAGCTGCGGTTACTTATATACAAGAAGCTACAAGAAAAATACCTGTACAATATGCTAAAAGAGTTGTTGGAAGAAAAACATATGGAGGTCAAAACTCTCATATACCAATGAAAGTAAATCAATCTGGGGTTATACCAGTAATATTTGCTAGTTCGTTGTTAGCATTCCCTCAAACGATAGCTATATTTATGGGTAAAGATGCTCAAGCATTTGTAACTAAATATGCATCTCCAAGTGGAGAACCAGGATTCTGGATCTATTTAGTTATGGAAGTTTCATTAATAATATTCTTCTCTTATTTTTATACTACTATATCATTCAATACTGAAGATATAACTAATAATATGAAAAATAGTGGAGGTTTTATACCAGGTATAAGACCAGGTAATCCAACTATGGAATACTTAAACAGAATATTATCAAGATTAACTTTAGCTGGAGCGTTATTCTTAGCTGTTATAGCTGTAATTCCATCAATCATAGGAAAGTTTACTGGCGTACATTTAAGTTTAGCTGGTACATCATTACTTATCGTTGTAGGGGTTGCATTAGAGCTTAAGAGACAGCTAGAATCAAATCTAGTAATGAGAAGCTATCAAGGCTTTTTAAAATAAATGGAGATGATCATATGAGAATAATATTACTTGGACCTCCTGGTGCGGGTAAGGGTACTCAAGCAGCAGGAATAGTAGAAAAATACAATATACCTCATATATCAACTGGAGATATATTCAGAAAGAATATAAAAGAAGGTACAGAACTTGGTAAAAAAGCTAAAGGATATATAGACCAAGGGCTTTTAGTTCCAGATGAATTAACAGTAGGTTTAGTTACTGATAGAATAGCTCAATCTGACTGTGAAAAAGGATTCATGTTAGATGGATTCCCAAGAAATGTAGCTCAAGCTCAACATTTAGATGAATATCTAAAAGAAGTTGGTATATCTTTAGACAAAGTGATTAACATTGAAGTTGATAAAGATATATTAGTAGGTAGAGCGGTAGGTAGAAGAATCTGCAAATCTTGTGGAGCTACTTATCATGTTGAGTTTAATCCTCCAAAAGTAGATGGCGTATGCGATGTATGTGGAGGAGAACTTTACCAAAGAGCTGACGATAATGAAGAAACTGTATCAAAAAGAATACAAGTTTACTTAGATGAAACTAAACCTTTAGTTAACTATTATTCACAAGCAGGTATAATAGCTAATATAAATGGTCAACAATCTATAGATACAGTATTTACAGATATAGTTGAGGCTCTAGGAAGTGAAAAATAATGATTATTTTAAAATCTAAGCAAGAAATTGAACTGATGAGAGAATCAGGCAAGATCGTTGCTGAAACACATGAGATTTTAAGAGTTGCTATTAAGCCGGGAATATCTACTTTAGAGTTAGATGAAATAGCTGAAAATCATATTAGAAAATATAATGCTATCCCATCTTTTAAAGGATACAATGGATTTAAAGGATCTATATGCGCTTCTATAAATGATGAAGTTGTACATGGAATACCAGGATCTAAAACTTTAAAAGACGGAGATATTATAAGTATCGATATAGGTGCTTATTTTAAAGGATATCATGCAGATTCAGCAAAAACACATGCGGTAGGCATAATATCTGAAGAAGATAGGAAATTAATAGAAGTAACAAAAGAAAGCTTCTATGAAGGATTAAAGTTTGCTAAACTAGGATATAGACTTTCTGACATTTCGCACGCAATACAAACACATGTAGAAAAAAACAATTTTTCTGTAGTTAGAGATCTTGTAGGCCATGGAGTTGGTAAACAACTACATGAAGATCCTCAAATTCCTAATTATGGACGACCAGGTAGGGGCCCTAAACTTAAAGAGGGTATGGTTCTTGCTATAGAGCCTATGGTTAACTATGGAGCACACTATGTTAAAATGTTAGGCGATGGTTGGACAATTGTTACAATTGACTCTAAAAAGTCAGCTCATTATGAGCATACGATAGCTATTACTGAAGACGAAACTTTGATATTAACAAAGTTATAGTCGGAAAAGTAGGTGAGTATTATGCTATCAAACAATATAAGTATAGGGCAAGTTATTAAAAATACATCTGGAAGAGATGCTGGAAGATTATTTTTTATAGTGAAAGTAATTGATGATGAGTATGTTTTTATATCAGATGGAAAGAGAAGAAAACTTGAAAAGCCTAAACTAAAAAAAGTTAAGCACTTAAAAAAGTATGATATTATTAATTGTAAAGTTAAAAATAAGATAGAGTTAAATGAACCTATCAGTGATGCTTTTTTAAGAACTGAGCTTGGAAAGTTAAACAATGTTTAGCTTATTGAATGGAGGTTTGGTTAGTTAATGGCCAAAAAAGATGTTATAGAAATCGAAGGTACAGTATTAGAAGCTTTACCTAATGCCATGTTCAAAGTTAAACTAGAAAACGGGCATGAAGTTTTATGTCACATTTCTGGAAAGCTAAGAATGAACTTTATAAGGATTCTTGAAGGAGATAAAGTTAATGTTGAACTTTCTCCATATGACCTTACAAGAGGAAGAATTACTTGGCGTAAGAAGTAGACTATCAATGCTAGTCTAAGGAGGGATTAATAATGAAAGTAAGACCATCAGTAAAACCAATATGTGAAAAATGTAAAGTAATAAAGAGAAAAGGTAGAGTAATGGTTATATGCGAAAATCCTAAGCACAAGCAAAAGCAAGGCTAATAAATTGTGCTAGCATTTTGTTAAATATTATAGTATAATATCATATTGTGATAATTAACAAACTTTTTTTGGGTTTTATATAAACATGAATCGGAATTCACTTATTATTTAAGAAAATTTAATCGTGAAAAAAGTTAAAAAAGTTAAGTTGTAGGAGGTGCAAAGTATGGCAAGAATAGCTGGGGTAGATTTACCTAGAGAAAAAAGAGCAGAAATAGGCTTAACATATATCTACGGTATAGGTAAGGCAACTGCTAACGAAATATTAGCTAAAGCTGACATAGATCCTAACGTAAGAATCAAAGATTTATCTGAAGATCAAGTTAATAACTTAAGAAAGATAATAGATAATGATTTCTTAGTTGAAGGAGATTTAAGAAGAGAAATAGCTTTAAACATAAAGAGATTAAGAGATATAAAATGTTACAGAGGTATGAGACATGCTAAAGGTCTTCCTGTAAGAGGGCAAAAAACTAAGACTAACGCTAGAACTAGAAAAGGTCCTAGAAAAACTGTATCTCGTAAGAAGAAGAAGTAATAGTTAGAAGAGGAGGGAAGAATAATGGCTAAACCAAAAAAGAAAGTTACACGTGTTAGAAGAAGAGAGCGTAAAAACATAGAACGTGGACATGCTCATATACAATCAACTTTTAACAATACTATAATAACTTTAACAGACGTTCATGGTAACGCATTATCTTGGGCAAGTTCTGGACAATTAGGATTCAAAGGATCAAGAAAAGCAACTCCATTTGCATCTCAAATGGCTGCTGAAACTGCTGCTAAAGCTGCAATGGAACACGGATTAAAGACTGTAGAAGTTTTCGTAAAAGGACCAGGTTCTGGTAGAGAAGCTGCTATAAGAGCTTTACAAGCAACTGGATTAGAAGTAACTATGATAAAAGACGTTACTCCAATACCACACAACGGATGTAGACCACCAAAAAGAAGAAGAGTGTAATATAGGAGGTGTAATTAATGGCAAGATATACAGGTGCATCATGTAGACAATGTCGTAGAGAAGGAATGAAGTTATTCCTTAAAGGTGACAGATGTTATACTGACAAATGTGCTATAGTTAAGAGAAACTATGCTCCAGGACAACATGGACAAGGAAGAAAGAAAGTTTCTAACTATGGATTACAATTAAGAGAAAAACAAAAAGTTAAGAGAATATACGGAGTTTTAGAAACTCAATTCAGAAATTTATACGAGCGTGCTGAAAATATGCCTGGTATAACAGGGGAAAACTTATTAAGCTTATTAGAAAGAAGATTAGACAATGTAGTTTACAGAATGGGATTAGCATCTTCTAGAAAAGAAGCTAGACAATTAGTAAGACACGGTCATTTCACTTTAAACGGACATAAGGTAGATATACCTTCTTTAACAGTTGCTAATGGAGATGTTATAACTGTTAAAGAAACATCTAAATCTTCTGCAAAATTCAAAGGATTAGTTGAAAATAGCTCAAGAACAGCTCCTAAATGGTTAGATGCTAGCTTAGAGAACATGACAGCTTCTGTTGTTGCTAATCCAGTAAGAGAAGATATAGATCTTGAAATAGCTGAACACTTAATAATAGAGCTTTACTCTAAGTAATAAGTATAGTTATAAAAAATATTTTAAGATTTTGTTTACCCTCAGTGGATTAATAAATTTTAAGGAGGGTTTTGTCCATGATAGAAATAGAAAAACCAAGAGTAGATATAATTGAAATTAGCGAAGACCATAGGTATGGTAAATTCGTTATAGAGCCTCTAGAAAGAGGATATGGAATAACTATAGGTAATGCATTAAGAAGAATATTATTATCTTCTTTACCAGGAGTAGCTGTTAACTCTATAAGAGTAGATGGAGTTCTTCATGAATTCTCAACAGTTTCTGGTGTTAAAGAAGACGTTACAGAAATAATATTAGCATTAAAAGAATTATCAGCTACTATAGATGGTGAAGGAAGTAGAACACTTAAAATAGAAGCACAAGGACCATGCACAGTAACAGGAGCTGACATAATATGTCCTCCAGATGTTGAAATAATAAGCAAAGATTTATATATAGCTACGCTAGATGATAACTCTAAACTTAATATGGAAATATCTGTTAACAAAGGAAGAGGATATGTATCTTCTGAAGACAATAAAACAGAGCATATGCCTATAGGAGTTCTTCCTGTAGACTCAATATATACTCCTGTTGAAAAAGTTAGCTACCATGTAGAAAATACTAGAGTTGGTCAAAAATCAGATTACGATAAATTAATACTTGAAGTTTGGACTAATGGAAGTATAAATCCTCAAGAAGGAATATCACTTGCAGCTAAGGTTCTAGTTGAACATCTTAACCTATTCATAGATTTAACAGAGCATGTAAGCAATGTTGAAATAATGGTAGAAAAAGAAGAAGATCAAAAAGAAAAAGTTCTTGAGATGACTATCGAAGAACTTGACTTATCAGTTAGATCTTACAACTGTTTAAAGAGAGCGGGAATAAATACAGTTGAAGAATTAGCTAATAGATCTGAAGAAGATATGATGAAAGTTAGAAACTTAGGTAAAAAGTCATTAGAAGAAGTTATCCAAAAGTTAGAAGAACTTGGATTAAATCTTAAACCAAGCGAAGAGTAAGCGCAAAGGAGGGATAAGCATGGCTAAGTACCGTAAATTAGGACGTGTAACTGCTCACAGAAATCTTATGTTAAGAAACTTAGTGACAGACTTACTAAGAAATGGAAAAATAGAAACTACAGTTACTAGAGCAAAAGAAACTCGTAGAATGGCAGAAAAGATGATAACTCTTGCTAAAAGAGGAGATCTTCATGCTAGAAGACAAGTTTTAGCTTATGTTTTAGATGAAACAGTGGTTAACAACTTATTCACTGATATAGCTCCAAAATATGCAGAGAGAAACGGTGGATACACTAGAATAATAAAAATAGGACCAAGAAGAGGCGACGCTGCTGAAATGGCTCTAATAGAATTAGTATAGTATAAAAAAGGATTAGGCTTATGCCTAGTCCTTTTTTAATTCTTAGAAAATTGTATTTTAAGTTATCATACATATGTTTCACTGAGATTTTTGTGTTAATTTACAATTTAAATTATGGTATAATACAATAGAAATTGTAAATTAATAGCACTACTAATAAAAGGAGAAAAATGTATGGAAGATAAGGACATAGTAAGTGTTGAAGATATTTCGTTTGAATATATAACAGAGGATACTAAATTTAAAGCCATAGATAAATTAAGTTTACATGTTAAACAAGGTGAATTTGTTGTAGTTATAGGTCATAATGGATCTGGGAAGTCAACTCTTTCTAAAAATTTAAATGCAATTCTTATGCCAACTAGTGGGAGTATATATATAAATGGGTTAAATACAAAGGAAGAAGATAAGCTGTGGGATATTAGACAAACTGCTGGGATGGTTTTTCAAAACCCAGATAACCAAATTGTAGCCACTATAGTAGAAGAAGATGTTGCATTTGGACCTGAAAATTTAGGAATAGATCCACCTGAGATAAGAAAAAGAGTAGAAGAATCTCTTAAAAGTGTAGGTATGTATGAAATGAGAGATAGACAACCACACTTATTATCAGGAGGGCAAAAACAAAGAGTTGCAATAGCAGGTATAATAGCTATGAAACCTAAATGTATAATATTTGATGAGGCTACAGCGATGTTAGATCCATCTGGAAGAAAAGAAGTAATGAAAACTATAAAGAGATTAAATAAAGAAGAAAATATCAGTATAATGCACATAACTCATTTTATGGAAGAAGCAGTTGATGCAGATAGAGTGGTTGTTATGGAAAAAGGAAGAAAAGTATTAGAGGGAACTCCTAAAGAGGTATTTTCTCAAGTGGAAAGATTAAAAAATATAGGCCTAGATGTTCCTTATATGACTGAACTAAGCAAAGCGCTTAAAGAAGAAGGTATAGATATAGATGGAGACATACTAACTGTAGATGAGATGGTGGTGAAACTATGTCAATTGTAATAGAAAATTTAACTCATATATACAATGAAGGATTACCATTTGAAAGTAGGGCTTTAGATGATATAACACTAGAGATTAAAGATGGTGATTTTGTAGGACTAATAGGACATACAGGTTCTGGCAAATCTACTTTAATTCAGCATTTAAATGGTATTCTTAAACCTTCATCAGGCATAATTTTAATAAATGGATTTAATATAACTGATAAGGATTTAAATTTAACTGAAATAAGAAAGAAAGTAGGAGTTGTGTTCCAATATCCAGAATACCAATTGTTTGAAGAGACAATTGAAAAGGATATTGCCTTTGGACCTTCAAATTTGGGTTTAGGAGAAGCTGAGATAAATAATAGGATTAAAGCATCTATGGAAGCTGTTGGACTGGATTATGATGGATTTAAAGACAAATCTCCTTTTGAACTATCAGGGGGACAAAAAAGAAGAGTTGCAATAGCTGGAGTTATAGCTATGAACCCAGAGGTTTTAATATTAGATGAACCCACAGCTGGCTTGGACCCAAAAGGTAGAGATGAAATTTTTAAATTAATAAGAACTTTACATGAGGATAAAAAAATGACTATTATATTATCTTCTCATAGTATGGATGATATGGCTAAACTAGTAAAGACTATAATAGTTATGAATGCAGGAAAAATTGAATTTATGGGACCTACAAGGGATGTATTTAAGAATCATTCTAGTAGACTTAAAGAGATAGGATTAGATATACCTCAAGTATTAGAATTATCTATAAAGTTAAAAGAAAATGGGTTTAATATAAAAGAAGATGCAATTACAATAGAAGAAATTAAAAGTGAAATAATAAGAGTTATGAGAGGTAAGGGAAAATGTTAAAAGATATAACAATAGGTCAATATTATCCTACGAACTCAATTATTCATAAATTAGATGCTAGAGTTAAGCTTATAGCAACATTTATATTTATGATATCTTTGTTTATAATAAATAAATTTTGGCCATATTTAATAGTGGTAGTAAGCTTGATTGCTTTAATAAACTTGTCTAAAATACCAGGTAAGTTCATTATGAAAGGGTTAAAACCTCTAAAGTGGATTATAATATTTACATTTGTAATTAATGTATTTTTTATACCAGGAGATTTAATATGGTCTTTTGGATTTATAAAAATAACACAACAAGGATTAAATCAGGCTATATTTATGGCATTAAGACTTATATTTTTAGTTGTAGGGACATCCCTTTTAACACTTACTACATCACCAATAGAACTTACAGATGGGATAGAAAGATTATTAAATCCATTGAGAAAAATAGGATTTCCAGTACATGAGTTAGCTATGATGATGACAATAGCGTTAAGATTTATACCTACTTTATTAGATGAAACAGATAAAATAATGAAAGCTCAGATGTCTAGAGGAGCTGATTTTGAAAGTAAAAATATAATTAATAGAGCTAAGAATTTAGTTCCTTTACTTATCCCTTTATTTATTAGTGCTTTTAGAAGAGCTGATGAGTTAGCAATGGCTATGGAGGCTAGATGTTATAGGGGTGGAGATAATAGAACTAAAATGAAAGAGTGTATAATGAATAAGGCTGATTATATAGCATATGCTATACAATTTTTATACTTAGGGATTATATTATTTGCTAGATTTATATAAAGAGGTAAAATATGAGAAATATAAAATTAACTATTCAATATAATGGTAAAAAATATTGTGGATGGCAAAAACAAAATAATTCATTAGGGATTGAAGGTAATATTGAACAGGCAATAAAAGATATAACAAATGAAATTGTAAAGATAAATGGGTCTGGAAGAACAGACGCAGGAGTTCATGCGTTAGGACAAGTTGCAAATTTCAATACAAATTCTAATATACCTATTGAAAAAATACCTAAGGCATTAAACTCTAAGTTGCCTAAAGACATAGTTATAATAAATGCAGAAGAGGTAGATTTAGGTTTTCATTCTAGATATTTGTCTAAAGGAAAGAGATATAGGTATATTATATATAATAGCCAATATAAAAGCCCTATATATAGTGATATTTCTTATTTTGTAAAATATGATTTAGATTTTGAAAAAATGAAAAAAGAAGCTAAGTCTTTAGTTGGAACGTATGACTTTAAAGGGTTTATGAGCCCTGGATCAAGCGTGAAAAATACAGTAAGAACTATTTATGATATAGAAATTTCAAGGCACGAAGATTTAATAGTTATTGAAATTGAAGGTAATGGATTTTTATATAACATGGTAAGAATCATAGTTGGGACTTTAGTTGATATTGCTAGAGGAAGGATAGATAAAAGTATGTTGAGTATAATAGAATCAAAATTGAGATCAGAGGCTGGTCATACAGCGCCAGCACATGGATTATTTCTCAAAAAAGTTGATTATTAGCTTGACACACTAGGGTGCATGTATTAAAATATACAAGAGTGTGTTAATAAGTCCACTTGCCCCGGACTTGACATAGACGGTAAAATATCATATGGAAATAAGATAAGGAGGGACTTGTAATGAAAAGTTATATAGCTAAGCCAGCTGACGTACAAAGAAAATGGTACGTAGTTGATGCTGAAGGAAAAACATTAGGTCGTATGGCTACAGAAATAGCTACAATATTAAGAGGAAAGCATAAACCAACTTTTACTCCTCACGTTGATGGTGGAGATTTCGTTGTTGTTGTAAATGCTGATAAAGTAGTTTTAACAGGAAAGAAATTAGATCAAAAGATGTACAGATACCACACTGGATATGTAGGTGGATTAAAGGAAATAACTTATAGAGAAATGATGGAAAAGAAACCTGAAGAGGTTGTTATGCATGCTGTTAGCGGTATGTTATGTAAGAACAAATTAAGAAGCAGAATGATGACTAGATTAAGAGTATTTGCTGGACCAAA
This sequence comes from Paraclostridium ghonii, assembly GCF_023653455.1. Taxonomy (GTDB): domain Bacteria; phylum Bacillota; class Clostridia; order Peptostreptococcales; family Peptostreptococcaceae; genus Paraclostridium; species Paraclostridium ghonii. Next base: position 1,583 of record NZ_JAKEDR010000005.1, on the reverse strand, counting down.
CCACGGACACGAAGCTCAAAATCCAGAAGTTTTAAACTTTAAATAATCATAACGGGTGAAAGGAGGAGTTTATCATGGCTAACGTTCAATACTACGGAACAGGAAGAAGAAAGCACTCTGTAGCAAGAGTAAGATTAGTTGCAGGTGAAGGAAATATAATAGTAAATGGAAGAAAAGTTGAAGAATACTTCAACTATGAAACTTTAATAAGAGATGTTAAACAACCATTAGTTTTAACAGAAACTGAAAACAAATATGACATTATAGTAAAAGTTGAAGGTGGAGGATTCACTGGACAAGCTGGAGCTATAAGACATGGTATATCTAGAGCTTTATTAACAGTAGATGCTGAGTTAAGACCAGCTTTAAAGAAAGAAGGTTTCTTAACTAGAGATGCTAGAATGAAGGAAAGAAAGAAATACGGATTAAAGGCAGCAAGAAGAGCTCCACAATTCTCAAAGAGATAATTATATATGTTTACTCAAAGACTTTGGTATATTCCAAAGTCTTTTTTTATATAATATATGGGGTGATATTATATGAAATATATTAAGCATGTAAGTTTAATTGGAGCTCTTTTATGTTTCTTGGCTATATTTATATTTGAAGTCAAAAAAAATTCACAAGATATTATGACATATATGCCTGTAACAAATAAAGTTATTTTATTGGATGCAGGACATGGGGGTATAGACCCAGGAGCTTTAAGTGATGATAAGTCACTAGAGGAAAAAGATATAAACTTACAAATAACATTAAAACTGAGAGAATTGCTAGAATCAAGTGGGTGTTTAGTGTTATTAACTAGGGAAGATGATGTTAGTTTGTATGAAGAAAGCCCTGGTAAAACAACTAGACAAAAATATAATGAGAATCTTAAAAATAGGAAAAAAATGATTGATGAGTCAGGAGTAGATGCTTTCGTATCTATACATTTGAATAAGTTTGAACAAAGTAAATATTATGGGGCTCAAACTTTTTATCCTCAAGGACAAGATGATAGTAAATTATTATCAAAGTTTATCCAAGATGAATTAAAGAGAGTAGTAGATAAAACAAATCAAAGAGAAGTTAAGCCAAGTAAGGATATTTATTTATTAAAAGATAATGAGATACCTTCAGTATTGATAGAGTGTGGTTTTTTATCCAATCAAGAAGAATCTACATTATTAAGAGATGAAAAGTATCAAGAGAAGATAGCTTGGTCTATATATGCAGGGATTCAAAAGTATTTTGGAACAAACGTACATAATTAAATTTAAATTAGTAAAAATGACTTATGTATTTAAATATATAAGTTATTTTTTATGTAAAAAATAAAAAAATGAAATAAAATTTGGAAAAAGTATTGACCTCATTAAATTAAGATGGTATAGTATTACTTGTCCTTAAGAAAAGGGCAAAATAAATTAAGAACTTTGAAAATTAAACAGTAGGTTAATTATATAAATTCTTTTTAAAGAATTAAACAACAAACAACCAAGCCAGATATTCAGATAATGATTAGCTGAGCGATGGACAACTTTTTAAATTATATTTGAGAGTTTGATCCTGGCTCAGGATGAACGCTGGCGGCGTGCCTA
>NZ_JAKEDR010000049.1 GCF_023653455.1 Paraclostridium ghonii | reverse complement strand
ATATAATACTATTACATTAAGTTAAAATTTAAAAGCAACATTTCTGGGGATTGACTAGTATGGTTATATGTGGTATATTTTAATGTAATTAATGAAGGATAAGAATAAGAGGTGATTTGTATGGCAGGTGTTAAGGTTTTAGCTACTAATAGAAAAGCTAGACATGAGTATTTTATAGAAGAAACTTATGAATGTGGTATCGAATTAAAGGGTACTGAAGTTAAGTCTATTAGACAAGGTAAACTTAACTTAGCTGAGGGATATGCTTCTGTTGATAATTCAGAGGTGTTTTTAAAACAAGTTCATATAAGTCCATACGAACAAGGAAACATATTTAATGTTGATCCTCTTAGAGTAAGAAAGCTATTACTTCATAAGCATGAAATAAGGAAGCTTATAGGGGCTACAACTATAAAAGGTTATGCATTAATACCTTTAAGTGTTTATCTTAAAAATGGTAAAGTTAAAGTTGAAATTGCTTTAGCAAAAGGTAAAAAACTATATGATAAACGTCAAGACTTAGCTAAGAAAGATGCTAACAGACGTATTGAAAGAGAATTATCTGGTAGATACTAGATACAATTCCAGAGAGATAATATTGCTTTTAATTTAAAAAAGTTTTATTATATATATAACAACTTAATATTGATTAATGGTGAAAAAAGTTTGCGATAGAAAGTCTCAGGACTATAAAACAACCACGGGGGCGTAATGGTTTCGACGTGGGTTTGGCACTTGAGGCTGCGTGTCGTGTTACTCTGGGTCACGTAAAAACTGGGGAACTTAAAACAAACGCAAACGATAATTACGCTTTAGCAGCTTAGTACTGCTCGTCCCGCCTCAGCCCTCCTGCCGGCTAGGCCTGGACGTCACTTATGCAGGGAACTACTTTTTGGGTGTCTCGACCTAAAGTAGACTAATTGGGACTGGTCAATCACATAGCTTGCCACTGGGCGATGTGGGCGACGAGAATTAAAATCAGATGGCTACACACGTAGATGCAGCGAGGAAAAGACTTGCGGACAGGGGTTCGACTCCCCTCGTCTCCACCAATTAAATGATAATAATCGTTATAAGTATTGGAACTACTAAGGCATAGACTTTAGTAGTTCCTTTTATTTTTATGAAAAGCACACATTTAGCACACAACCAGGATAAAAGGCATCTATTTTATGGCATATAAACCATAATTATAATAGTGATGTAAGAGCTTCAAGTCTCACTTAATCCATACCTATATATAATTAATTATTTAATTTTTTTGAACTAAGTTGAAAAAAGTATCTTTAGTGTCTTTAAAGTGTCTTTACCTATTGGGAATACTGGGGTTCAGAAAGCCAAAAAAACTCTTTACAACTCTTTACACTCTTTACTAACTCTTTAAAAACTCTTTACCCTCTCTTTAAATACATAAAAAACCTATTTAAGAGCAGGAATATATCAATATTATCATTAAAAATGGTATAAAAATAAAAAAGAACCATCTACAAAAAATGGCTCTATACTATAAATATATTATTAAGTTTTTCAATAGCTTCTAACTTTGTATCTTCCATTACATGAGTATATATATCCATGGTAATACTAATATCATAATGACCCATTAATACTTGTACTGTTTTTGGTGGCACATTGTTTTCAAATAATCTAGTAGCATAAGTATGACGTAAAGCATGGAATTTAATGGGCTCTATATTTAACTTAGTTAATATAGATTTTAAATTCCTTCCAGGTCTTTTATCATCAATAGGATTTCCTATATCATCTGTAAACACATAATTATTATTTATATAAGCTTCTCCAATGAATAACCTATGTTTACTTTGTTCCTTTTTATGCTCTTTAAGTTTGATTAATATATTAGTTGGTATGGGTATAACTCTATTACTATTTTTAGTTTTTGGTAATTGTTCTATTATCTCATATTTACCATTATCCTGGTTTTTAGCCCTTGATAAAGTTCTATTAACTGTTAACATACCAGTATTTAAATCTATATCAAACCATTTAAGTCCTAGTAATTCACCTAAACGTAAACCAGTACTAAGTGCAATTAAAAATAATATTTCTAACTTATGTCCTTGTATAGCCGATATAAATCTTTGTTGGTCTTGTTGGCTTAATACTTTTATATCTTTTTTAGTATCATCTTTTGGTAGGGTAATCATTTTACAATAATTCTTTTGGATATATCCTTGTTTTTCAGCTTCTCCTAAACATGGCTTAAGTCTAGTATTCAGACCTTTTATAGTTGATGTTGGTTTATTATCTTGGTTTTGAAGCTTATTATAATATCTTTGTATATGTGTAGCTCTTAAATCTTTTAATTTAACCTTACCAAGTTCACTATCCTTTATATAATTTCTATATATACCCTCATATTTTTCAAATGATTTAGGTTTCAAGTCTTTAATACGGTAATCGTATAGCCATGTATAATACCATTCACTTAGCGTTATTTTATCATCAGTAGATATTGTACCTAACAACATTTCTTTTTTATATTCTTCAAGCTTTTTTTTAACATCACCTTGGGTTTTTCCAGTAAATAAAATATCTATTAATTAAGAGGAGTTGATTTTATGTTAGATTTAAAGATATCTAGAATTAGAAAAGGATTATCTCAAAAACAGTTAGCTGATATTTTAGGAATGTCTCCGTCTACGATATGTAGGATAGAGACAGGAAAGATAGATATATTAGAATTAAAGATATCTACATTAAAAAAAATATCTAAAGTCTTAGAAATATCAGTAAGTGAATTATTAGATAGCGATGAGGAGGAATAAATGGATAGTAAAAAACTAATGACAGTTAAGGAATTTGCCATGGAATATGGTATAGGAACTAATAAAGCTTATGAGATGGTTAACACTAAAGGATTTCCACGAATAAAAGTAGGTAAAAAAATATTAATAGTTAAAGATAGAGTAGATGAGTTTTTATATAGTAATATAGGGACTACATTTTAGGAGGTAATAAGTTGTTAAAACAATTTGAAGTAATAGAAACTAGAAATCTACTACCAATAGTACCAGTATTTAATTATACTAATAAACCGATTGTTCCATGGTCAAAAGAAGAAAATCAACTATTAATTAAAGAAGATATTATAAACCAGGGAGAGTGGTTTGAGTATTTAAATAGTAAAGGTGAAGCTAAAAAAGGCAAAGTAACTGGAGGGGCATTAATAACTGGTAAGGCTAGTGGAATAATGGTACTTGATTTAGATAGAAACCATGGGGACAATACAAAGGATGGAGTAGAAGCATACAAGCAATTGATAAATAGCTTAGAAATGACCGAGGAAGAGCAACAACAAGCTTTTAATACATTTACTGTAAAAACTCCTAATGGTGGATTACATTTATACTTTAAGTATAGAAAAGGTTTAAAAAACAGTAGTAATAGTGATTTATCAATAGATATTAGAACTGATGGAGGTATCATAATTACGCCTGGTTCACTTAGAAAAATAAAAGAAGATATTAAAGAATATACAGTATATAAAGATAATCCAATACATGATATGCCTATACCATTATTTGATAACCTAACTGAGTATTTTGGATTAAATAAGGTTAAAGGTAATAAACCTAATGAATATAAAAAGAAACCAGGTAGACCTCCAAAGAATAAGCAATATTACACAGTTACCAATGAGGGTGGTCGAGATGATGCTCTTATAAAATATTTAGGTAGAATGATAACTCAACCTATGTTTAGAAATGTTCATGAGTTACTACCATTAGCTATGATGTATAACCAATGTTATATAAAACCACCTTTAGAAGTTAAAGAGGTAGAAACTAAGGTCAATAGTATATTATCTTATGCCAAACCAGTTTATTGTACTGATAAAGGTAAAATTATTAATGGTTCATTGGTTAAATTTGTATTAAGCAAATCGTCATCATATGTAAAAGGTAATATGTTATACATCTACAATGAAGAATTAGGAATATATGAGTATATGGATGCTAGAGACCAATTAAAACTATATTATGACCATGTAATAATTGACGAGGATGTAGACCCAGGTAAAGCTGATAAATTTGCTAAAACTATTCACTCGATAGCTGATAATTATAAAGAGTTATTTAATTATGAAAATAGATACATAAACTGTTTAAATGGTATTGTTGATACTGAAACTGATGAGTTATTAGAGTTTAATCCAAAGTATAAGCTAGATACTAAGTTTAATGGTAATTATACCAATGATATAGATAAATATAATGAGGACTATAATAACTCAAAGTTTAAAAGCTTCTTAGAGAATATACTTGATAGTGATACTATATTGACACTCCAAGAAGCTTGGGGAGTTATGCTATGTCCTAATGCTACAAAAGTGCAGCAATGTTTTATATATAAGGGTGAAGGTGCTAATGGTAAATCTAGTTTGTTCGATATACAAACGGCTCTATTACATAATAAAGATATGTCTGTATGTGGCATAGGGCTGGGTAAGTTTGGTGATGAGTTTATAATGGCTATGGCAGAGGGAAGAAGGGTGAATATAGTTAGAGATGATACCGTAGAAGGTAAAATAAATGGAGTTTTTAAAAGTGCCGTATGTGGTGAAGAAGTAACCGTAAATAAGAAAAATAGAGATCATGTACAAATGAAGTTTAATATGGCATGGTTCTATGGTTTAAATAGGATGCCAGTTACTAATGATAAATCATATGGATTTTTTAGAAGACCAATATTTATACCTTTTAATGTTAGGTTTGGGACTGAGTTACAAGTTAGAACTGGGGAAGCTGATAAGGTAGGAATACCTGGGATAGTAGAAGATATTATAAAAAGTGAAATGGATATAGTATTTATGTGGGCATATGAAGGACTTAAAAGGTTAAAATTGAATAACTGGAAAATAACTCAAAGTGAAGCATCTATACAAGAGATGGAGGAATATAAAGAAGAAGCTGATTCTTCATATGCTTTTTATAAGAATTGTCTTATTAAAAAACAAGGCAATAATCTCCATGCTAAAACATTACACCTAAAATATACAGAATGGTGCTATGAAGAAGGTATTAATAGTCCAATGAATCCTACTCAATTTGGTAGACAAATGGCATCAAATGGGCATAAGAAAGGTATTGGAATGGCTCACGATATAAATAAACCAGGCAATACAGTCTTTTTTAATTTAGATCATAAAAAAACTACATCTATACCACTAGAAAATAATAAGGTATTTTAAGAGCCATTCATATAACATAGTAATTACTTAATTTTAATAAATAAAAGTTTTTTAAATTAATTAGTATTAAAAAAAGAATCACATATTTAAAAAGGATAGGAAAAAACTCCTATCCTTAAATATAAAATAACCTATAAGGTCACTATATACCAACACATATAAGTGTACCTTGTAGGAATTCAAAATACAAGGGGCAAAAGAAAAATGAAAAAAATAGACAATAAAAGAGTAGAAAGAATATTAGACTTAGTGAAATGGTTTGAAGAGTTTCAACCTAAGGATTTAGAGCAAATTGAAAGAATTATATTAGGGCTTCAATATGTAGATGAAGAAGTTGTAAAAAATGAATTGAGACAAGATATATATCGAACTATAAAGCGTACAAAACTAGATGAAAATCTAAAATACGATTATAAATATATCAATGTAATACATAGAAAAGATGCAAACGAAAGACAAGGTTTGAAATAAAAACAATTTATTTCGTTTCTAAGCCTTTTTAAATGAGTTAGAATATTTTTATATTAGGAGGACAAATGATTAAATTAAATACCTTAGAATTAGCTAAAAATTATATGTCGAATAAAATTAATTTAAAAGGATATCAATTAAGTTTAAAAGCATTGAAGTATGATTTAAGTAAAACCAATTTAGAGAGAAAAGAAATATCTAAAAACATAAAGGAAGAAATGAATAATAAAAATTATAAACAAAAAATAAAATTAATTGAAGGTTATAATTTTGATGATATTTTATCTACGAACCAATTAAAAGTTTTTAAATTAAAATACATAAAAAATATAAGTAATGCAGAAATATCAAGGGAAATGAATATAAGCAGGGCATTTATCAACAGAGAAGTGAAGGAAATTGAATCTAAGCTAAGAAAAATAAATATTTATATAGAAGAATAAAGTTGCACGATTAACTTTAAGGCAATTAAAAAATACCAAGAAAAATTATATCACCCGTCGCACGCCTATATTCTTAATCCATTTTTAGAAAGTGCCCCCCTTTATGTTTATTAAATATATATTTATTTAATAAAACTGGGCACATGTGCACTTTATACATATACATATTGGTATATAATCATTGGAAATACTTATATAGCGTATAGCTATGGTGTTATATATTATGTACAGATATGACGTCATATATTATGGAATCGATTGTTATTTTAATTATATAAAATCAAATTATACAAGGTAAAGAGAGTTAGTAAAGAGTTAGTAAAGAGTTTTTTAAAGAGTTTTTGGGGGTTTTAAAGAGTGTAAAGACCCCTACACACCAGTAATTCCAATGTTTAAAGAGTGTAAAGAGAGGGTAAAGAGTTAGTAAAGACCCCTACACACAAGTGATTCCAATGGGTAAAGATAGTAAAGATAGTAAAGAGGGTAAAACTTGAATAAAAAATAAATAATTAATTATATATATTTAAATAAAAATCATAGCATTTAAATTTAGCACACATTTAGCACACATTAAGCACACAATAAAATAATGAATCTTAACATGATATAAAATTATAGAAGCTTAGAACATAGTTAAATACTAACTTATAACTCTGTATAAAATCATATAAAATATATATAATAGATTCCCCTCGTCTCCACCATTGAAATACATAAAAAAGATATTGGCTAAATAGCCAATATCTTTTTTTGAATTAAACATATAAATTAAATTATGTTATTTTTAATATAGTACAAAAAACTTGTTGACTGAGATATAAAGTTCAGATACTATGTAAATATAAGTTATTTTAAATATAGTACAAAAAAGTGGAGGGGAAGTATGAATTTAAGTGGGAAGTTTTATAAAAAGAGGGTAGATTCAAATGAGTATACAATGGAACAAAGAAAATGTATTGAAGAAAGTATTCAAGTATTAGAAGTGTTAAAAAAAGAACCTTTAATGATGCTTGGAAAGATACAAAGTGGAAAAACAAAAACCTTTATAGGAACAATAGCATTAGGATTTGATAATGGATATGATCTATCAGTAGTATTGACTAAGGGAACTAATGCATTATCTCAACAAACATTGTCAAGAATGAAATATGAATTCAAAGGAGAGAATGTAAGAATATTTGATATAATGTCAATGCCAAGTAATTTATCACCATTTGAATTAAAACAAAAGATGATAATAATAGTAAAAAAAGAAAAAAATAATCTTACAAGGTTTAAAGATTTTATAGAAACGTATCCGTTAAAGTCTAATAAAAAATGTATGATTATTGATGATGAGGCAGATTTTGCAAGTATTGGATTTGAAAAGAAAAATGAAGTATTTGATATTAGAAGGATTGCAGCAGACATAAATGAAATCAGGGGAAATCTAGATGAATGTAGATTCATACAAGTTACAGCAACTCCATATTCATTATATCTTCAACCAGAAACTTTTCAGCTAGGAGTGGATATTTATCCAATAAAACCTGCTCATACAGTATTAGTACCATCAGGTAAAGGGTATATAGGCGGAGACTATTATTTTAATCATGAAGAAAATCCATTGGCGCAATACTTATTTAAAGAGATAGATCAAAAAGAGTTTGATATTCTAAAAAATAGTGATAGAAGAGTATTTAAGGAAGAAGAAGTTCTTACACATAAAAAAATTAGTGGAATAAGAAAAGCAATAATGAACTTCATAGTAGGAGGAACTATTAGATTACTCCAAAATGGTGGAGATGAATTTGATGAAAATAATAGATACAGTCTTATTATTCATACAGAAATAGCAAAAAATTCTCACACAAGGCAAGAGGATATTATTAGCGCACTAGTTTATAAACTTAAAGAGTTGATAAACAATGATATAGATACTCTAGATAAATTAATACTAGAATCATTAGTTGACTTAAATGAAAGTATAGAATCATATGGATTTGATAGGATAGATGCAGAAATATTAAAACAAGAAGTATACACAGCTATAAATGAAAGAATGAATATATCCGTTGTAAACTCAGAGAATGAAGTAAAAAATATGTTAGATGAAAGAGGTCAATTAGAACTTAGAACTCCATTAAATATATTTGTAGGTGGACAAATACTAGATAGAGGTATAACAATTTCAAATTTAATAGGTTTTGTTTATGGAAGAAGACCTCAGAAGATGCAACAAGATACAGTTTTACAACATGCAAGAATGTTTGGTTATAGAAAGAGAGAAGACTTAGCAGTTACAAGATTATATACTACTAAACATCTTTATAATCAAATGGCAAAAATAAATGAATTTGATTCAGTATTAAGAAAAGATTTTGAAGAGCAAAAAAATAAAGAAGGAGTTATTTTTATAAGAAGAGATTCATTAGGTAAAATAATTCCTTGTTCACCTAATAAAATAATGCTAAGTAAAACCCATATATTAAAAGAGCATAGGAGAATGTTACCAATAGGATTTACACCAAAGTGTAAAAGTAAAATAACACCTATAGTGAATAAAATAGACAAAATAATATTAAATGAAAATTTAGATCATAAAAAGACATCAGAATTTACTGTTAAAAAAGAAATAGCCTGTGATATTATTGATTTAATATATAAAACTATTGATTTAGATGATAATTATTCTGTAGATAGAGAAACTATGTTATCTCTAATTAATTATTTATCTAAAGGTAAAGTACATTTAGTTGTTAGAGAAGGAAGAGATACTAAAAAATACACACCTGGAGCAGGAAGACTAATGAATTCCCCTGATAATGGGACACAAGATGGTATTCCCGCAAAAAAAATGGCAATAGATGATCCATCATTGATACTAATAAAACAAAATGGAAAATCAGATAAAGAGTATGGATGGAGTGGAGCACCTTTCTGGTGGCCGGTTTTAGTAACACCACAAAATGTAAAGTCTACTGTGTACGCAGCAGAGTATATGAAGTAAAGAGGTGATATTTTGAAATTAGATGAAATAGCAGATATTAGTACAGGATTAGTACTATCTAGGAAAAAATCATCAACTAATAAGGGGTTCACATATGAGCTCCTTACCTTAAAAAGTTTTAATGAAAATGGATATATTGAAGATGATTACTTAGATGATTTTATTAGTGAAGAAAAAATAAAAATTCAGTATTTAACAAAAGAAGGAGATGTTATAGTAAGACTAAGTTCACCAAATACAGCAATATATATAACTAAAGAGTATGAAAATATGATTATACCATCTTTATTTGCAATAATTAGAAATAAGTCAAAAACTATAAATTCTCAGTTTATTCAAGTATATTTAAACTCAGAAAAATGTAAAAGAAAATTAGCAGCAGATACTATAGGGAGTGCTGTATCTATTGTTAAAACAACTAGTTTTAAAGATATAAAAATACCAGAGTATTCATTAGAAAATCAAGAAAAAATTATAAAATTAAATGAATTAATAATTAAAGAAAAAAAATTATTAGATAAGTTAATAGTTGAAAAAAATAAATACCATAGAATTATTATGAGCAAGGTGTTTAAATAAAATGGAGGTAAAAATATGGAGATAAAAAAGACTACACAAGAAGAAATAAATGCAACTTTATGGAGCGCAGCAGATACATTTAGAGGGAAAATAGATTCATCTTTATATAAGGACTACATACTAGTTATGTTATTTATAAAATATTTAAGTGATGTTTATGTAGAACATTTTGAAGAGTATGCAAAAAAATATAATAATGATGAAGTTAGAATAAAAAGAGCTTTGAGTAGGGAAAGGTTTATTTTAGATGAAAAATCTACTTTTGATTATTTATATGAAAATAGAAATGCGAGTAATATAGGAGATATAATAAATAAAGCATTAGAAGATATAGAGGAATCAAATAAGTCGAAATTAAGGGGTGTATTTAGAAATATAGATTTTAATTCAGACGTTATATTAGGAAAAACTAATGATAGAAATGCTATACTAAGAACTTTGTTAAATGATTTTAAAGCATTAGATTTAAAGCCAAGCAATTTAGAAGGAAATGATGTAATTGGGGATGCTTATGAATATATGATAGCTCAGTTTGCATCAGATGCTGGTAAAAAGGGAGGAGAGTTTTTTACTCCATCAATGGTTTCAGAGTTACTTACTAGATTAGTAAAACCCGAAGAAAATGATAGAATATATGATCCAACATGTGGTTCAGGATCCCTTTTAATAAGGGCATTTAAAAAAGTATCAAATGGAAAAGCACAAATTTATGGACAAGAAAGGAATGGACAAACACAAGCCCTTTGCAAGATGAATATGTTCTTACATGGTATTGATGATGCAAAAATTGAGAATGGAGACACTTTATCTAATCCACTTCACTTAGAAAATGGAAAACTAATGAAGTTTCAAGTAGTTGTAGCTAATCCGCCTTTTTCTTTAGATAAATGGGCAATGGGATTTGCAGGATCAGAAATAGAAGGTAAAAAGTTCAAAATGGAAGGGAGTCTAGATATACATAAAAGATTTGATTGGGGGGTTCCTCCATCAAGTAAAGGGGACTTTGCTTTTATTCAACATATGCTAAATTCGTTAGCAGAAGACGGAAGAATGGGAGTTGTACTACCTCATGGTGTACTATTTAGAGGAGCTAGCGAGGGTAAAATTAGAAAGGAAATAATTGAAAAAAATTTATTAGATGCAGTAATAGGATTACCTGAAAATTTATTCTTTGGAACGGGAATACCAGCAGTAGTTTTAATATTTAAACATAACAGGAAAAGAGATGATTTATTATTTATAGATGCTTCTGGAGAAAATCACTATGAAAAAGGTAAGAATCAAAATAAATTAAGAGAAAAAGATTTACAAGAAATTCAAAAAGTTTATGAAAACTATAAGACTATAGACAAGTATAGTTACCTTGCAAGTACTGAAGAAATAAAGGAAAATGATTATAACTTAAATATACCTAGATATGTTGATACTTTTGAAGAAGAAGAAATGATTGATATGGATGTTGTAGCAGAAAATATATCTAAAATTAAGTTGGAAATTGAAGAAGTTGAAGAACAAATGGCTAAATACCTAAAGGAGTTAGGTTTAAACTAAGGAGATAACTTATGACATGCATTCAACAATATAATGAAAAAATATTCGAAAGAATTAAACATATAAATGAGTATAATCAAGAATTTTGGTATGGAAGAGAATTAGCAGAAGTTCTTGAATACTCAAAATGGGGAAACTTTAAAAGAGTGATAGAAAAAGCTAAAACGGCTTGTGAAAAAAGTGATTTTAGTGTATTAGACCATTTTGCCGACATTGGCAAAATGGTTAAGTTAGGGTCAGGAGCAGAAAGAAGTATAGATGATATTATGCTTTCAAGATATGCTTGTTATCTTATTGTACAAAATGCTGATTCTAGAAAAAAAGTAGTTGCTTTAGGACAAACTTACTTTGCACAGAAAACTAGAGAACAAGAATTAGCTGAAAACTTTGAACAATTAACGGAAGATAGAAAAAGATTAGCTATTAGAAATGAGCTTAAAGATCATAATAAAAAATTAGTAGATGCGGCAAAATATGCAGGGATAAAAACTAATATTGAATATGCTATTTTTCAAAATCATGGATATATGGGCCTTTATGGTGGATTAAAAGCTAAGGATATACATAATAGAAAAGAATTAAAGAAAAGTCAAAATATATTAGACCACATGGGAAGTACAGAGCTAGCTGCAAATCTGTTTAGGGCTACACAAACTGAGGAAAAAATAAGAAGAGATAATATTAAAGGAAAAGATAAAGCTAATAAAACTCACTATGAAGTTGGGAGCAAAGTTAGAAATACTATAAAAGAGCTTGGGGGGACTATGCCTGAGAATTTGCCAACGCCTGAGAAAAGTGTTAAGGCAATTGAGAAGGAAGATAAAAAGAGACTGAAATAGGAGGTGATGGCGATGAATAAAGAGATAAAAGAAAAGATAGAGTTTATAAAAAATAAAAAAATACCTGGAAATTATCATCGACATAATAGAGAATTATTACCGGATGATTGGGAAGTAGCAAAGATTGATAATGTAATGAATATAAAAAATAATTATAGAGTCCCCATAAGTGAATCTGAAAGAAAAAAGATACAAGGAATTTACCCATATTATGGTCCTACTAAGATACAAGATTATATAAATCAGTATAATCTTGAAGGTGAGCATGTATTAATTGGTGAAGATGGAGACCACTTTTTGAAATATAAAGAAAAAAGTATGACATTATTAGTGGATGGTAAATTTAACGTAAATAATCATGCACATATACTTCAAGGTACAAATCTGTGTAATACAAAATGGTTTTATTATAGTTTTCAGCATAAAAATATACTTAGTTCGGTTACAAGACAAGGTGTAGGAAGATATAAGTTGACTAAAGAAGCTCTAAAGGAGATAGAATTTTCATTACCTAAAATAGATGAACAGATAAAAATAATAAATATAATTGAAGTTTGGGATAGAGCAATTGAGTTAAAAGAAAAGTTGTTAAAAGAAAAATTAGAACAAAAAAAAGGTTTAATGGAAAGACTTTTAACTGGAAATGTTAGATTAAATGGTTTTAATGATAAAGTTGAAATTAAAAAATTAAAAAAATATATAAATGAAATTAAAATTAAAAATACAGATAATAAAGAAAAAAGAATTCTAAGTGTAACAAATAAGCAAGGTTTTATTCTTCAAGAAGAAAAATTTAATAGAATTATAGCAAGTAATGATGTAAGTAACTATAAAATAGTAAAAAAGGGACAGTTTGCTTACAACCCGTCTAGAGTTAATGTTGGATCACTAGATTTATTAACTAATTTTGAGAGTGGGTTGCTTAGTCCAATGTATGTTATATTTGAATGTAACAATGGTTTAGATAAGAATTATTTATATCAATTTTTAAAATCAAATATGTTTTTAAATTATATCCCAAGATTACTACAAGGTAGTGTTAGAGATTCCTTATCGTTTGAATCATTACAGCAAGTACGAATATTTATTCCATCAATTGAAGAGCAAAAACTTATATCAAATATACTTAAAGCTTCGGATAAAGAAATAAAATTACTAGAAAAAGAAATAGAATTATTAAAAGAACAAAAAAAAGGTCTTATGCAATTACTTTTAACAGGGATAGTAAGAGTATAAGTAGTTATAAAAGAATATTGAATGTAAAAATAATAAGCAGTTAATATTACAAATTAGCTGTTTCTTATTATAAAACACAGGGGGAAAAGATGGACAATAAAAAGTTTGATGAAAAAAACATAAGTAAAAAACCTGCTATAGAAGTACTAAACAACTTAGGGTATAAATATATAAAGGCAAAAGAATGCGAAAAATTAAGGGGTAATTTATATAATGTATTATTAAAACCAATAGTAAAATCTAAATTAGAAGAATTGAATTCTTATACATATAAAGGAAAAGAATATAAATTTAACGAGAAAAATATAAATTCAGCAATAAATGATTTAGATGAATTATTAACTGATGGATTAGTTAAAACAAATGAAAAGATATTTAATACTTTACTTCTCGGTAGAAGTTATACAGAAACTTTAGAAGATGGAAGCAAGCGAAGCTTTACGATTAAGTTTATAGACTGGCAAGATATTAGCAATAATGACTTTTATATTGCAGAAGAATTTTCAGTAGAAAGTGAAGATGGAAAACATACTACTATACCGGATATAGTGTTATTTATAAATGGAATTCCTTTTGGAGTTATAGAGTGTAAAAAAAGTTCTTTATCAATAGATCAAGGAATGAGCCAAATGATTAGAAACCAATCAAAGGACTATATTCCTCAATTATTTAAGTTTATACAAATTGTAATGGCAACCAATAAGAATGAAACTAAATATGGAACATGTAGCACTCCTAAAAAATTTTGGAGTGTATGGAAAGAAGAAGATAATAAATGGATGAATGAACAAATAATCAAGATAGCTAAAGACAGAATGCCTACAAATCAAGATAAAAATATAATATCTTTATTCCATCCAGTCAGAGTAATAGAATTTATAAAATACTTTATTTTATTTGATAAAGATGCAAAGAAAATATGTAGATACCAACAGTATTTTGCTATAAAAGAAATAATGAAAACTATACAAGTAAATGATGAGAGAGGGAATAGACAATCTGGAGTAGTTTGGCACACTCAGGGTTCTGGAAAGTCTTTAACAATGGTTATGGTAGCTAAATATATTTTATCTGAACTTGCAACACTAAATCCTAAAGTTGTAGTTGTTACTGATAGAGTTGATTTAGACACACAGATCAATAGAACTTTCAATCATACAAGGTTAAAAGCTATAAAAGCTTCAACAGGAAATCATTTAATAAAATTAATCAATGATGATGAAGCAGATATTATAACAACTTTAGTTCATAAATTTGATACAGCAGCAAATAAGGGGGCTAAGCTAGATAGTAGAGATATATTTGTATTAGTAGATGAATCGCATAGAAGTCAGTATAAACAATTAAATATAAAGATGAAAAATGTATTTCCTAATGCGTGCTATATAGGATTTACAGGTACACCTCTAATGAAAAAACAAAAGAGTACCGTTAAAAAATTTGGGGGTAAACTAATACATAAATATACTATAGCTGATGGGGTTGAAGATAAAGCAATACTACCACTTTTATATGAAGGAAGGATGGTAGAACAAAGTGTTAATAGGAGGGCTATTGACTTACAACTTGATATGATAACTAGAAATCTTAATAAAAATCAAAAAGAAGAAGTTATGCAAAAATGGAGCCGTTTTGAAAGAGTAGCATCTAGTGATCAAAGAATAAGGCTAATAGCGTTTAATATAAATGAACATTTTGTGAAGAA
The DNA here is from genome assembly GCF_023653455.1 of Paraclostridium ghonii. Classification (GTDB taxonomy): domain Bacteria; phylum Bacillota; class Clostridia; order Peptostreptococcales; family Peptostreptococcaceae; genus Paraclostridium; species Paraclostridium ghonii. Next base: position 4,877 of record NZ_JAKEDR010000049.1, on the reverse strand, counting down.
CTATAAAAGTGAGAATTCAACATTTACAGCTATGTTAGCAGCAAGTAGTAAATCAGAGGCTATAAAATATTTAAGAGCCTTTGAAGAGCTAGAGGATATGAATGTTGCAGTTGTAATTTCACCTCCTGACATGAGGGAAGGTCATGAAGAAGTAGATAAAGTATCTAAGGATATGATTATTGAATTTTGGAATGAAATGATGAAAAAATACGGTAATCCTACATCATATGAAGATACGATAAAAGATAACTTTATTCATGGTGAGATTGATTTATTAATAGTAGTAGAAAAACTTCTTACAGGATTTGATGCGCCGAGAGCGGCTGTCTTATATATAGATAAAGAAATGAAAGAACATACATTACTTCAAGCTATTGCAAGGGTTAATCGACTATATGAAGGTAAAGACTATGGTTATATTATGGACTATAGAGGACTAATAACAAAACTTGATGAGGCTATGAGCAAATACAGTGGATCTGGACTTGAGAAATTTGAAGGAAGTGATTTAAAAGGTGCTATTCATAATGTAACTATTATAATAGGAGAATTAAGGCAATATGAGAGTGAGTTAAGTAGTTTCTTTAGTAACATAAAAAATAAGGATGACATGGAAGAATATGAAGTCTATTTAGCGGATGATAAATTAAGAGATGAGTTCTATGAGTTAGTAAGTATTTATGGAAGAAATGTATCAATAACTTTAGAATCTGAAGAAATTTATAATGAACTAGGAAAAAAAGAAATAGAAAAGCATAAATCCTGTTTTAAATTCTATCAAAAGTTAAGGCAGTCTGTAAAAAGAAGGTATTCAGATAGCATTGACCATAAAGAATATGAAGTTAGGATGCAAAAACTAATAGACAATTATATTGCAGCTGAAGGAATTATGTACATAACAAATCTAGTTGATATACTTGATGAAAGGGCGTTTGAAGAGGAATTAAAGCATGTTAGGAATAATAGATCTAAGGCAGATACAATCAGGACAAGACTTGGTAAAAGTATAAGTGAAAAATGGGATGAAAACCCTACTTACTATAAAAAATTCTCAGAAAGAATAGAAAGAGTATTAGAAGATTATAAAAATAAAAGAATTTCAGAAGTTGATTATTTGAATAAAATGGAAGATATTATGAATAAGTATAGAGAGAAGAAAGATGAAACTAATTACCCAGAGATTATAAAATATAATGAAAATGCTCAAGCTTTCTATGGTGTAGTAAGTGAAGCAGTCTGCGATTATGAAGTTGAATATGGAGAGAATGATGACCTGGGTAATCTTGCTTTAAAAATTGATAATATAATTAAGGAAAAATGTAAAGTTGATTGGCATAATAATACTGATGTACACAATCAAATAGCTCAAGAAATAGATGATATATTATTTGATTATATAGATGAAACAGGTATAGAACTTACTTTTAATGATATAGATAAAATAATTGAAAAAATAAAAAATATAGCATTAAATAGATACTAGGAGAAAAAAATGAACACATACGAGATAACCTATGGTGAAAGCATAATTAAGTTTAAGCTTGAAAGAAAAAATGTTAAAAATATAAATTTAAATATTAAGGTTAATGGTGATGTGGTTATATCGGCTAATGAAGAAATTCCTATTGAGTTTATAAAGAGCTTTGTAATAAGAAAAGCTAGTTGGATTAATAAAAATTTAAAATATTATAAAGATCATGAACTAGAAAAAGAAGAGAAGAAAGAATTAGTTAGTGGAGAAACTTTAAAATATTTAGGTAGACAGTATAGACTTAAAGTAGTAGAAAGTAAAGAAGAATTTGTAAAATATTTTAGAGGATATGTTTATTTATATGTAAGAGATAAAGGTAATTATAAGAGAAAAGAAGAACTGCTAAACACTTGGTATAATTACAAGTGTAAAAAGGTATTTAATGATTTATATAATGAAATTTATCCCATGATAAGCAAATATAATGTTCCAAATGTAAAGATTAATGTAAGAACGATGAAAACAAGATGGGGTTCGTGCATTAGTAGAAAAAATACTATTATATTAAATAAAGAATTAATAAAAGCTCCAAAATATTGTATTAAATATGTTATTTTACATGAGTTAATACATATGATGTATAATGATCACAATAAGGAATTTTATGATTTTCTTTATGTTTTTATGCCGGACTGAAAGGAATGTAAAAGGATATTGGATGAAGAGGTTGCTATGAATTTATAAATAAATAATAGTAAACAATTTGTAAAACTTTAAGATGAAAAAATATAAAATTATTCTTATGTTATTAATATTTTAATAACATAGAAATATCAATAAAGTATACCTAGTATGTAGGACAACAGATTTGAGAAAAAGTATAGATAGATTAGTTTTAACCAATGAATATTTTGTATAAATAAAGAGAGTGAGAGTACATTTTGCTACACAAGCTGGAAAGATGCTTGAAATGTGGCTAAAATATACTCTCACTTTTTTCTGTGTTGAGTAATTATAAATAAAACACTGTAAAAATAATTATATTTTTTTTAGATAAATACTTCAAAAAAATGTAATAATTTACAAAATTAGACAAAATAATATATAATATTGTAGATATATAAACTTCAGAAATTAAAAGAAAAGGGAGATAATCTATAGGGGAGAAAATAACTTATGAGGAGAGTACAAATAGATTATGGAAATACAAACAACATAATAAATAATCTTAAGAATATAGTAATTAATTTAGAGAATGAAAAAAGACAAATAAAAAATGCATTAAATGAATTATACGATCTAGAAAATTATTATAACAGTAAAGGTGAAATATTAAGAGAGTTAGAGTATAGAGAAAGACAAGCATCAAAAGATATAGAAGATACAGAAATACTTATAGAAAACATAAATGCATTTTCAACAAAAGTAAAAGAAGTAGATGAAAATTTAGCTAATAAGTTTAAACAAGATGTAGCTAAATATTCAAAAGAAAATAATATAGAAATAACAAATGAATTAGATGCATTTTTAAACAAAGTTCAATTAGGACTTGATGTAATAGGACTTTTTCCAGTGGTAGGAGATATATGTGATGGAATAAATGGATTAATATCACTAGTAAGAGGCGATATATCAGGAGCATTAATAAGTTTTGTAGCAATGATTCCATTCATAGGAGATTCTGTAAAAGGCTTAAAATATATGGATAAGACATCAGATTTATTAAAGCTAGGAGATAAAGTTGTAGATATAGGAAAAGCAACAGCTAAAGTTGAAGAGAAAAAACTAGTTAAATTGGCTAAAAAAGAAACATTAGAAATAATATCAAAAGGAGAAAAAGAGTTTGAAAATGTATTAGAAGCAACTCTAGATTTAGGTCAAAATGATTATGTTACATGGATAAAAAATAAAGGTGAAGTTCAATTAAATACAGTAACTGATAAATTATCTCATAATACACAAGTATCCTTAGATATAGGTTGTTTAGTAGGGAATACTTTAGTAAAAACGACAGATGGCTTAAAAGTTATAAAAGAAATAAGAGTAGGAGATTTAGTATTAAGTAAGAATGAAAAATTAGATATAACAGAGTATAAGAAAGTTAAAGAAGTACATAAAAATAGTACATATGAAAGTTGTATAATAAAGACTGAAAATAGTATAATAGAAGGTACAACAGGACACTTATTTATGATAAAAGATAAGTGGTGGACTCAAGCATTAGAGATAAAAGAAAATGATTATATAGAAATATCTAATGGAAGTTATGAGAAGATAATTGAAGTAGAATATAAATACAGAGAGTACCCAATTAATACATATAACTTAACTGTAGAAGATAATCATAATTATTACGCAGGAAAAGATGAAGCATTAACACATAATATGGGAAGAAAGATTAATTGCAAGGAGGCTATAGAGGGGGCTACTGAAGCTGATTTTATTGGTAAATTGAGAGGTGAAAAGGTTACATTAAAAGATGTTAAGACTAAAGAAATATCATATATAAAAAGAGGTACTGCTGAATTAAATACATTAAGAAATGATTTTAATGCATCTGTTAGAAAGAGTTTTTTAAAGGATTTATTTAAAAGAGTTGAATATTTAAAAGAAGCAGGTTTTACAGAAAAAGATATTTTAAAAATGCAAAATGGAAGAGTACCAGATGGATGGCAAGTTCATCATAAATTACCATTAGATGATAGTGGCACAAATAGCTTTGATAATTTAGTCTTAATAAAAAATGAACCATATCATAAAGTAATAACAAATTATCAAAATTCTTTTGCAAAACAATTAGAAGTTGGTGAAGTAAAGAATGTTAATTGGCCGATTCCAGAAGGTAATATATATCCTCAAAATCATTAAAAGGAGAGTGAAATTGCATGTGGGAATATAACTTGAAAAAAATAATAGATGAGAAAAAAATGTATGATGAGGAAGTAAATTTAGGTGCTTCTAAAGAAGAAGTTGGTAAATTGATAGCAAAAGCAAGTAAAAAATTAAATGTAGAAATACCAAAAGAATATTTAAATATTATATCAAAGGTAAATGGAATTGAATTTAATGGATTTATTCTATATGGTGTAGATGAGGATTTATTAGAACATGAAATTAATCAAAGTGTTTACGGATTAGTTGATTCAAATCAAATATGGTATGAGAATGAAGAACAAAAGAAATATTTATTTCTGGGGGAAAGTAATATTAGTTGGTATGTATATGAATATAAAAATAAATATTTTATTGAACTTGATAATCCATCAGGAAGAGAAAGTAATAAGTTTAATAGTTTTTATGAGATGTTTAATAAGATATTAGTAGATGCACTAATGTAATAACTCACTGCATAATTAACAGATAAATAATTACATAAAAAATAATAATATACAGAATAGAATTAAAT
>NZ_JAKEDR010000048.1 GCF_023653455.1 Paraclostridium ghonii | reverse complement strand
ACTTTAAATTGGGTTATAGTTATATATGGTATAAAATTGATGCGATAAAACTAAAGGCTATAATCTATTCATATTTATTTTTTTTATTTAATTTATTTTTTTAAAAATATCTACTAAATTTACAATTTATCTAGGAGGAAGTATAATGAAAATAGGATTTGATCACAAAAAGTATTTAGAAGAGCAATCTAAATATATCTTAGAAAGAGTTAACAACTACGACAAGTTATATTTAGAATTCGGTGGGAAGTTAATGTTTGACCTTCATGCTAAAAGAGTTTTACCAGGATTTGATGAAAATGCAAAAATAAAAGTATTACAAAACTTAAAAGATAAATTAGAAGTTGTAATATGTGTTTATGCAGGAGACATAGAAAGAAATAAAATAAGAGGAGACTTTGGTATCACTTATGATATGGAAGTTTTAAGATTGATAGATGATTTAAGAGCATATGAACTAGATGTTAACAGTGTTGTTATAACAAGATATGAAGGACAACCTGCAACAACAGTTTTTATAAATAAATTAGAACGTAGAGGTATAAAAGTATATAAGCATGCTCCAACAAAAGGATACCCAACTGATGTAGATACTATAGTTAGTGATGAAGGATATGGAGCTAACCCATATATAGAAACAACTAAGCCTATAGTAGTAGTAACAGCACCAGGTCCAAACAGCGGTAAATTAGGAACTTGTTTAAGTCAGTTATACCATGAAAATAAAAGAGGAAATGAAGTTGGATATTCTAAGTTTGAAACATTCCCAGTGTGGAATGTACCATTAAAGCATCCTTTGAATATAGCTTATGAAGCTGCAACAGTAGATTTAAAAGATGTTAATATGATAGACTCTTTCCATCTTGAAAAATATGGACAAATGTCGGTAAACTACAACCGTGATTTAGAATTATTCCCAGTTTTAAAGAAAATAATAGAAAAGATAACTGGAAAAGAATCTGTTTATCAATCTCCAACAGATATGGGTGTTAATAGAGTTGGATACGGAATAGTTGATGATGAAGCAGTACAAGAAGCTTCAAGACAAGAAATAATAAGAAGATACTTTAAAACAGCTTGTGAGTATAAAAAAGGACAAGTTGACAAAGGTGCTTACGATAGAATTAAACTTATAATGGAAGAATTAAATTTAAAGCCAGAAGATAGAAAAGTTGTAATACCAGCTAGAGAATATAGTGCTAAATTAAAGGAAATTTCTAATACTCCTAATGATATATGTCCAGTAGTTGCATTAGAACTTAATGATGGAACTATACTTACAGGAAAAGCTTCAGAAACTATGAATGCAACAGCTGCAGCAGTTTTAAATGCTATTAAGCATTTTGCACATATAAATGATAACATGCACTTAATATCTCCAGTAGTTTTAGAGCCAATTATAAACTTAAAAGCGAACACTTTAGGAAATAGAAATGTTGCTTTAAGTTGTGAAGAAGTTTTAACTGCATTAAGTATATGTGCAGTTACAAATCCAACAGCTCAAGCAGCTATGGAAAAATTAAGTATGTTAAAAGGAGCTCAAGCACATTCAACTACTATGTTAAATATTAATGATGAACAGACATTCAGAAAGTTAGGAGTAGATACAACTTCTGATCCAGAATATCCATCAGCTAACCTATATCAAAATTAATTACAAATTTACCGTATTGTAAAATTACAATGCGGTTTTTTATATACTAAGGGATTATAAATTATCTGATTTGTGGATAAGTTATAATCCCAACTGCTAAACTTGAGCAACAGACCTCTTTTTCAAGGTCGTTGGCGACATGAAGTGGTTGGCAGACGTAGTCGCTCAAGCGAAGCGAATTTTTAATGAAATTTTAAGTAAGGAGGTATTTTATTGGAAGAGAATAGAAAAATAATACATATAGATATGGATGCATTTTATGCATCTGTTGAACAAAGGGATAATCCTAAATTAAAAGGGAAGCCTGTTATAGTTGGAGGAAGTCCTAAAGGAAGAGGCGTAGTAGCTACATGTTCATATGAAGCAAGAAGATTTGGAATACATTCTGCAATGCCTTCAAATGTAGCTTATGTAAGATGCCCACATGCAGTTTTCATACCTCCACGATTTGACGTATATCAAAAAGTTTCTTACAAAATAAGAGAAATATTTAAAAGATATACTGATATAGTAGAACCTCTATCTTTAGATGAAGCTTATTTAGATGTAACTAATAATAAAAAAGATATACAATACGCAACTACGATTGCTAAACAAATAAAAACAGATATAAATAAAGAAATAGGAATAACTTCATCTGCTGGAGTGTCATATAATAAATTTCTGGCAAAAACAGCATCAGATTATAAAAAACCTAATGGACTTACAGTTATAACTCCAAAGCAAGCTCAGAAATTTATAGATAATTTACCAATTAATAAATTCTTTGGAGTTGGAAAAGTAACAGCTAAAACTTTAAAGATGATGGGTGTAAGAACTGGATATGACTTAAGAAACATGGACTTAATTCAACTAGAGAATATATTCAAGAAAAAAGGATATGATATGTATAACTTTGCTAGAGGAATAGACAATAGACCTGTTCAAATTAGTAGAGAAAGAAAATCTGTCGGATCAGAAAGTACATTTATTTCAAATGTAAGCTTTGATTCAGACGAATTAAATGAACATACAAAAGATGTGGTAAATGACGTTTACGGAAGATTAAAGCACATTAATAAGTGTGGAAAGACTATAACTATTAAAATAAAATATGAAGATTTTAAACAAATTACAAAAAGAAAAACCGTAGAATTTCCAATATATACTTATGATGATATATTTAAAAACGCAAATATTTTAATAGAAAGCGCAAAAAATAAAGAAAAGCAAATTAGATTAATAGGAATAACAATATCTAATTTATTAGATTATAAAAAAGAAGAATACTATAATATATCGCTGTTTGATAAATTATAAAGCAGTGATATATTATATTGCAAAATATTAGTTAATAAGTTTAAATATTTTAGATTTAAATATTTAAATTTATTAACTAATATAATATTATATATAATGATAAGTTTAAATATGGAGGTCATTTATGAGGAAACAAGCAACAGATTTAGGTAAAGGAAGTGTTGGGAATTTATTATTTAAATTAGCTTTACCTGCTATAATAGCTCAGCTAGTTAATGTATTATACAATATAGTAGATAGGATTTTTATAGGAAGAATACCTAATGGAGAACTAGCTATGGCAGGAGTTGGAGTGGCATTTCCAATAATAATGTTAGTTTCAGCATTTAGTGCATTAGTAGGTATGGGAGGAGCTCCATTAGCTGCTATAAAAATGGGAGAAAAAGATAATGATGCTGCAGAAAAGATAATGACTAACAGTTTTTCTACACTAATAATAATATCAGTTATTTTAACTGTTTCACTTTTAATATTTAAAGAAAATATACTTTGGGCTTTTGGAGCTAGCAATAATACTATAGGTTATGCAAATGATTACATAGGAATATATCTTATAGGAACTATATTCGTTCAAATTGGATTAGGTATGAATCCATTTATAAATACTCAAGGGTTTGCTAAAACAGGAATGATTACGGTATTAATTGGAGCAATAATAAATATAGTATTAGATCCTATCTTAATATTTGGATTTAATATGGGAGTTAAAGGAGCTGCTTTAGCTACAATAAGTGCTCAATTTGTTTCTGCAATATGGGTATTATTATTTTTACTTGGAAAGAAAAGTGTTCTTAAAATAAGAAAAAAATACATTGTTCCAAGTTTAAAGGTTGTTGGTCCTATATTACTTTTAGGGATATCGCCATTTATAATGCAATCAACAGAAAGTTTAGTTATAATATCTATGAATAATAATCTTTCAAAGTATGGTGGAGACTTAGCTATAGGCGCTATGACTATAATGAGTAGTATAATGCAAATAATACTATTACCGATGATAGGATTAACCCAAGGAGCACAACCTATAATAAGTTTTAACTATGGAGCAAATAAGTTAGATAGAGTTAGGAAAACATTTGAATTATTATTAATAAGCTGTTTGGTTTATACAACTATTATGTGGAGTGTTATAATGATTTTCCCACAAACATTTGTAGCTATATTCAATAGTAATCCGCAACTTGTAGAAATAACAGTTTGGAGTATGAGAATTTACTTTAGTGGTATATTTATATTTGGAGCTCAAATTGCATGTCAACAAACATTCCTTGCATTAGGTCAAGCAAAAATATCTATGATATTAGCTTTACTTAGAAAGATAATATTATTAATACCACTAATATATATATTACCAATGCTATTTGAAAATAAGTTGCAAGGCGTATTAATGGCAGAACCTGTTGCAGATATAGTAGCATCGATTATTACTATAATATGTTTTAGTGTATTTTATAAAAAAGCTTTATCAGCAAATAATTTAGCACAACCAACAGTAGATATTACTAAAACAAAAAAAGATTAAATTTTAAAAGCTATGATAATTAATAATTATCATAGCTTTAAATTTATGTAAATTTATTATGTACATACAAAAAAAGAGTATATAATAAGAATAGAATTTAAAATATAGGAGGACTAAATATGAATGCAATTATAGATTTACACTGCCATACTATTTCAAGTGGACATGCATATAGCACACTTAAAGAGAATATAGACGAAGCAAAAGCAAAAGGATTGAAGTATGTGGGTGTATCTGACCATGCTCCTAATATGCCTGGAAGCACACATCCATTTTACTTTGGGAATTTAGGTGTTATAAAAGAAGAGATAAATGGGGTAAAAGTACTAAAGGGTATTGAAGCTAATATTATGGATTTTGATGGTAATATAGATATACCTAAAGATATAATTGGAAAACTAGATTATGTTATTGCTAGTTTTCATCCACCATGTATAAATCCAGGAAATGAAAATGAAAATACTAAGGCCATTTTAAATGTAATGGAAAATGAAGAAGTAAAAATAATAGGCCATTTAGATGACAGTAGATACCCTGTCGATTATGAAAAGGTTATAATTAAAGCTAAAGAAACCAATACTTTACTGGAAATAAATAACTCTTCATTAAAACCTAATAGCTTTAGATTAGGAGCGATAGATAATGCAAAAAAATTATTGAATTTATGTAAAAAACACAAAGTAAAAGTAATATTAGGTAGTGATGCACATATCTATTATCAAGTTGGAAGTTTTGAAAATTGTATCAAAATAATAGAAGAAGTAGATTTCCCGGGAAATTTAGTGGTGAATTTTAACGAAGATTATATAAAAGAATTTTTTTTTAGAAAGTAAAGAAAATTAATAATATCAAATAATCATGTGTTAGTGATATAATAGTAAATAATCAAATACAAAAACTATATAAACGTTTACATAGGAAAGGATGAAGTTTAATGGATAATAATCAAACTATGGAAGAACTTTTAGAACAACAAGAAAAAGAAATGAGCAATATAAGGATAGGTCAAATAGTAAGCGGAAAAATAACTAAAGTATTGCATGACGAAATACATTTAGAATTAAATTATGGATTTGATGGAATTATATCTATATCTGAACTTATCTTAGCTAAAAATGAAGAAATAGAAGATAAATATAAAGTTGGAGAAGAATTAAGTGGAGAAATAACTAAAATAAATCGTAAAGATGGAACGATTTATTTATCAGCTAAAAAAGCAGTAGTAGAAGCTACAAGAAAAGAATTAAAGGAAGCTTTAGATAACCATACTATATTAACTGTGCATGTAGAAAGAAGTATAGAAAAAGGACTATTTGCAAGCTATAAAACTGAAACTTTATTTATACCATTATCTCAAATTGATGTTACTTTTGTAAATAATACAGCGGCATATGTAGGCCGTGATTTAGAAGTTTATATGATAGAAATGGATTTAAGAAGAAATAGAATAGTTGCATCTCATAGAGAAGTTGCTCATGAGAGAGTAGAAGCTGAAAAAGCAGTTAAAAGAGCACAAATAAAAGTTGAAAGAGAAGCTGAAAGAGCTAGAATAAAACAAGCTAAAGAAGATTTATTTAATTCTCTGCAAGTAGGACAAAAAAGAACTGGTAAAGTAAGTAAAATAATGAATTATGGAGCATTTATAGATTTAGGCGGAATAGAAGGTTTAGCACATATAAATGAATTAGCTTGGCATAGAATAGATTGTGTTGAAGATGTAGTAAAAGAAGGCCAAGAAGTTGATGTATATGTTATAAAAATAGATAAAGAAAATAAAAAAGTTGGATTAGCTATAAAAGATATAAACAATGATCCATGGAATTTAGTAAAAGAAGAAATGCAAGTTGGTGATATTGTAAATGTTAAAGTTTTAAAACTTATAGAAAAAGGAGCTTTTGTAGAAGTTAAACTTGGAGTAGAAGCATTTTTACCAATATCTCAATTAAGTGAAGACAGAGTTATGAAAGTATCTAATGTTGTTAACGTTGGAGATATAATAGATGTTATGATAATAGATATAAAAGATAAAGACAAGAGAATGGTAGTTTCTTTAAAAGAGGCTACAAAAGAGCCTGAAGAAGATTATTCAGAATTCTTAGAGGTAGAAGAGTCATTAGGGTCTTTAGGAGATTTATTTAAAGATAAATTTAAAGATTTAAAATAAACTGCATACTGGCAAGTAGACAGTTAAAAAATAAAAATTAAGGTCTAACTTTGATATTGAATCGAAGTTAGACCTTTTATTTTTTACTTTAAAACAAATTTTAGATATTCTAGCAAAAAACACTTACTTATATAATAACAGTTTTTAGGTATTTTTATTGTCAGGGATTGAAGTAAGTATATCAGAAATAATATATATGCCTTTTAAACAATTTAATAAGTTAAAAGAACATAATAAATGAACATTATGTACTAATTTTGAATATTATTAATCAAGAGTTAGAATACATCTTTTAAAATTATTTTTAGGGGGAAAATAAATGTATAGAAAAGAAGTCAACTATAGACCTATGTTTGATGGCGTAGACTTAACCATAAAACTAGGTGACGGAGCATATGCAACACCTATATGCTTTGATAACGGGGCAACAACACCTCCTTTTAAATGTGTAGATAGAGAAATTTTAAAGCATATGCAAATGTATGGATCTATAGGTAGGGGAAAAGGACCAAAATCAGAGTACTCAAATAGAGTTTATGAAAAATGTAGAGATTATGTGAAAGAATACTTTAATTTAAAAGATGATGAAAGATATACTGTTATATTTACTAAAAATACAACAGAAGGTATAAACTTGCTGGCAAATGCACTATTAAATAGTAAAAATGATAAAGTTATTACTACAAGAATGGAACATCATGCAAATGATCTACCATGGAGATATAATGCAAATGTTATATATATTGAAGTAGATAACCAAGGGAAATTAAAAGTAGATGAAATTGAAGAACAATTAATAAAAAATAAAGGCGAGGTTAAATTTGTAGCTGTAACTGGAGCATCTAATGTAACTGGGTATGTTAATCCAATACATCATATAGCTAAAATTGCTCATAAATATGGGGCAAAGATTATAGTTGATGCAGCACAACTTGCTCCTCATAGAGAGATAAATATGAAAGGAACTGGAAATGATGACTCTATAGATTTTCTAGCTCTATCTGCTCATAAAATGTATGCTCCTTATGGAAGTGGAGTTGTTGTTGGGCTTAAAGAGGATCTAGAAAACAAAGAACCGTTTTTAAAAGGTGGAGGAGCAGTAGATTTAGTATTTGACTATGATGTTTATTGGAGTGAATTACCAGCTAGATTTGAAGCAGGTACACCTAATTACTTAGGAGTTATTGCTTTATATACGGCTATGAACAAATTAAAGGAAATCGGATTTGAAAAAATTCAAGAGCATGAAGAGTTTTTAAAAAATAGGCTTATTAAAGGACTTGAAGATATTGATAGAGTGGTGCTTTATGGAGATTCAAATTATAAAGATAGATTAGGAGTAATTACTTTTAATGTAGATGGAATAAATTTTGAGTCTTTAGCTGATAGATTATCATATATAAGAGGAATTGCAGTAAGACAAGGAGCCTTTTGTGCACATACTTATGTAAGAAGATTACTTGGAATAGACGATGCACAAGCTCAAAAACTATTAAATAGGGATTGTAAAGTAGCTGGCATGGTTAGAGCTAGTTTAGGACTTTATAATACTAGTGAAGAGGTTGATGAATTTTTAAATACAATGGAATTTATAATTAATAGATGTAGACACTTTGAAAATAATATATTTTAATATTTGTGAATAATATAAACCTTTAGAAGAAAACTAAAGATGAGGTGATGATTATGGATAAACATGATGAACTTATAAAAGAGTTAAATAAGTTTTTAAGAGGAATTCACATGGGAGCAGACACATTTAGAGTTTATCAAGATAAGGCTAAGAACCAAGATTTAAAGGATGAGCTTACAAAAAGTATGGTAATATTTAGAGAACAAGACGAGAAAGTAAGTTCATATATAAAAAAACTTGGTGGAGAACCTACAAACTCATTAGGGATAGCAGGTGAAATGGCAAGTATGTTTGAGAAATTTAAAGATATGTTCATAGATGATGACAAAGAATTAATTAAACATGCGATAAGTGCTATTGATATGGGAGTAGAAGGTGGAAATAACTTGCTAAATTCATATAAAGATGAACACTTAGATAAGAGTATATTCCAACATTTAAATGAAATGGTAAGTGAATATAAGGTTATAAAGAATAAACTTGAAATAATCTATAAATCAATTTAAAAATAGATGTATTCAAATCTTTGTATAGATTTGAATACATCTATTTTTTGCAGTAATAAAAAATCATATAAATACTTGTCAAGTTAATGTATAATAGAAACTTAGGAAGAAAAACTGATTTGAGTTAATAAAAATAGATAATAATAAATATAAATGACATATAAGTAGGTGATTAAATGACAAATAAATTTTTACCAGTATGCAAACAAGATATGATAGATAGAGGATGGGAACAATTAGATTTTGTACTAGTTACAGGAGATGCATATGTAGATCATCACAGTTTCGGAACAGCTATAATATCTAGAGTGTTAGAAAATGCAGGCTTTAAAGTTGGGATAATAGCACAGCCTAACTGGAAAACAACAGAAGATTTTATGAAATTAGGAGAACCTAGATTAGGTTTTTTAGTTAACTCTGGGAATATGGACTCTATGGTAAATCATTACTCAGTAAGCAAAAAGCACAGAGACAAGGATATGTATTCTCCAGGAGCTAAAATGGGGCTTAGACCAGATAGATCTGTTATAGTTTATTGCAATAAAATAAGAGAAGCTTATAAAGATGCAAAAATAATAATTGGTGGAATCGAAGCTAGTTTAAGAAGATTTGCTCATTATGATTATTGGAGTGATAGAGTAAGAAAATCTATGCTTGTAGATAGCCAAGCTGATTTATTAGTTTATGGAATGAGTGAAAGACAAATTGTAGAAGTAGCAAATGCATTAAATGATGGGTTTGAACCTAAGTATATAAGACATGTAAATGGTACTTGCTATATATCAGATAGTAAAGATGAAATATATGATGATTATATAGAAATACCATCATTTAAAGAAGTTTCTTCAAGTAAAGAAGCATATGCTAAAGCATTTAAAGTTCAATACGATGAGCAAGATCCATATAGAGGTAAAGCTATAATACAAAGACATGGAGATAAATATTTAGTTCAAAATAAACCAGAAAGACCTCTAAATAGAGAAGAATTAGACGTTGTTTATGCACTTCCTTATGCTAAGGACTATCATCCTATGTATAAAGCTATGGGGGGAATACCAGCAATAGAAGAAGTTAAATTTGGAATAGTAAGTTCTAGAGGATGTTTTGGAAGTTGTTCATTCTGCGCAATAACATTCCATCAAGGACGAGCTGTACAAAGTAGAAGTCATAAATCTATACTAGAAGAAGCGAAGTATATAACTGAATTAGAAGATTTTAAAGGATATATTCATGATGTTGGAGGTCCTACAGCAAACTTTAGAGATGCTGCTTGTAAAAAGCAAGTAACTAAAGGGGCATGTAAAAACAAACAATGTCTACACCCAGAGCCATGTAAAAACTTAAAAGTTGATCATACAGACTTCTTAGAACTTCTTAGAAAAGTAAGAAGCTTACCTAAGGTTAAAAAAGTATTTGTACGTTCAGGTATAAGATATGACTATGTGATGGCAGATAAAAGTGATAAGTTTTTTAAAGAACTTGTTGAACACCATGTCAGTGGACAATTAAAGGTTGCTCCAGAACATATAGCAGAAGAAGTTTTAGATCATATGCAAAAACCAGCAGGAAACACTTATGATAAGTTTAGAGAAAAATTCTTTAGATTAAGCGAAAAAGTTGGTAAAAAGCAATATATTATACCTTATTTAATGTCTTCTCATCCAGGATCTACTTTAAATTCAGCAATAGAATTAGCTGAGTACTTAAGAGACACTAAATATCAACCAGAACAAGTTCAAGATTTTTATCCAACACCAGGAACGCTATCTACTACAATGTTTTATACAGGGTTAGATCCATTAACGATGAAGCCTGTGTATGTTCCAAAATCTAAGCATGAAAAAGCTATGCAAAGAGCATTACTTCAATATAGAGCTCCAAGAAACTATGATTTAGTTCAGGCAGCATTAGTTGAAGCTGGAAGAGAAGATTTAATAGGATTTGGACCAAGATGTTTAATAAAACCTAGAGGGGAACATCCAAGAAGTTATAATAATAAAAATAAAAACTCTTCTCAAAAATCTTCAGGACGAGGAAGTAAAAAAGAAGATAGTAGAGGGACGCGTAAAAGTAAAAACTCTAGAGATAATAATTTTAAAAACGATAAAAATGATAGAAATAATAGATCAAACAAAGTAAAAAGAAAGAAAAGATAAATACAAAAATCCCACTTAATTAGGACATTTAATTAAGTGGGATTTTTGTATAATTTAATTGATCCAAATTGACAATTTTCGATAAAATATTTATAATAAAAGTTATGACAAAATTTAAAATATAAAGATTTAGCAAGACTTAAGCTTATTAAAATTTAAAATAATACTTGCTTTAAATATTTATAAATTACACAAAATTAAATAGAAAAGGAGGCGACATATATGGGAAATAAGCTTACTATAAAAACTATAGTTGCCGTTGGAATAGGATCTGCAGTATTTATGATATTAGGTCGTTTTGGTTCAATACCGACGGGAATTCCAAATACTAATATAGAGACTGCTTATGCATTTTTAGCACTAATGGCACTTATGTATGGGCCACTTGCAGGATTTTTAATAGGTTTTATAGGACACTGTTTAAAAGATACTATATTCTATGGATCACCATGGTTTAGTTGGGTTATAGCATCAGCTGTAGTTGGGTTAGTAATTGGTCTTATATCTAAGAAAATTAATATTAGTGGCGGAGAGTTTAACAAGAAGGAAATTATAATATTTAATATTATTCAAATAATAGCAAATGCCCTTGCATGGTTTGTGGTTGCTCCAACTCTAGATATACTTATTTATGCAGAACCTGCATCTAAAGTATACTTACAAGGTATTTTGGGAGGAACAGGTAACATACTTACAGTTGCTATTTTAGGAACTGCAATAATAAAAAGCTATGCTAAGACTAAGATACCAACGGGTAGTTTAGATAAAGAACTGTAAAAGGAGATTTATATGAAAAAGAAAATAATAGAATTTAAAGATTTTACTTTTAAATATAGAGTTCAAGCTAAACCTACTTTAAAAAATATCAATCTTACGATTTATGAAGGAGAGAAGGTATTAGTAGTAGGTCCGTCTGGTTCTGGAAAAAGTACTTTGGCTCATTGTATAAATGGTCTTACACCTTTTTATTATCAAGGAAGTAGTACGGGTAGCTTAAAAATAATTGGAAAAGAAACAAAAGAGATGGGTATATTTGAAATATCAAAAACTGTAGGAACAGTACTTCAAGACCCAGATAGTCAGTTTATAGGATTAACAGTTGCTGAAGATATAGCGTTTAAATTAGAAAATGATTGTACGCCTCAAAGTAAAATGAAATCTATGGTACAAAAAGTTTCAAAATTAGTAGGAATAGACAATCAATTAGATTCAGCACCATACAGTTTATCAGGTGGTCAAAAACAAAGAGTTACTCTAGCTGGAGTTACAGTTGATAATGTAGATATATTACTATTTGATGAACCTTTAGCAAGTTTAGATCCTGCAACGGGGAAAAGCGCTATAGAACTTATAGAAAAAATAAAAAATGAAACAAATAAAACAATTCTTATAATAGAACATAGATTAGAAGATGTACTTCACTGTGATGTTGATAGGATTATAGTTATGAATGAAGGCGAAATAGTTGCAGATATGGATGCAGATGAACTTATATCTTCAGATATTTTAATTAAAAGTGGAATAAGAGAGCCTTTATACATTACAGCTCTTAAGTATGCTGGAGTTGATATAACTAAAGAGATGAAGCCTGGACATATAGACACAATAGACATAAATATGTGCAGTGGATATCTAAAAAAATGGGATAGCAATAGCAGTGTATGTAACGAAAAAAATGCTTATGATGTATTGCTTGAGTTAAAAAATGTATCATTTAAATATGAAAAAAATAAACCAATTTTAAAAGATATTTCATTTAAAATAAATAAGGGTGAAATGGTTAGTATAGTAGGAAAAAATGGAGCTGGAAAGTCTACTATATCTAAACTAATATGTGGTTTTTATAAACAAACAAGCGGACAAATACTTTTAAATAATAGAGATATAATAGATGATTCTATAAAAGAGCGTGCACAAAAGATCGGGATAGTTATGCAAAATCCTAATCAAATGATCTCTAAAACTATGATATTTGATGAAGTTGCATTAGGTCTTAGATTTAGGGGATTTGATGAAGAAACAATAAAAGAAAAAGTATATGAAACATTAAGAATTTGTGGATTATATGAATATAGAAATTGGCCTATATCAGCGCTTAGTTATGGACAGAAAAAGCGTGTTACTATAGCTTCTATACTAGTTCTAAATCCAGAAATAATAATTTTAGATGAGCCTACAGCAGGTCAAGATTTTAAACATTACAATGAGATAATGGAGTTTTTAACAGATTTAAATAAACAAGGTGTAACTATAATAATGATAACTCATGACATGCACTTAATGCTTGAGTATACAAACAGAGCAATAGTTATATCTGATGGTATTAAATTAGATGATAATACATCAGCTAATGTTTTAACTAACGAAGATGTTATAAAAAAAGCTAATTTAAAGGAAACATCTGTTTATGAACTAGCTGTAAAATGTGGATTAAAAGACCCAAGAAGCTTTGTTAATAAATTTATTGATTGTGATAGGAGGGTTAGAAGGATATGAAAACAACAATGCTATCATATATAAAAGAAGATTCACCTATCCATAATCTAACAGGTGCCACGAAATTAATATTCTTTATAGCTTGGTCAATAGCATCTATGATAACTTATGATACTAGGGTTATTGCAGGGATGTTAATATTAAGTTTGATAATATTTAAAATTTCTAAAGTGAAATTTAAAGATGTAGCTTTTGTTATATATTTTATTTTATTCTTTATGGTATTAAATAATATTGCCATATTTATATTAGGACCATACCAAGGTGTTGAAATATATGGAAGCCGAACTGATTTAATTAAATTGATAGGTCCATATACCATAACAGCAGAGCAACTATTTTATCAGTTGAATTTTAACTTAAAAATATTAGCTACTATTCCTATGGCTTTATTATTTATAGTAACTACTGATCCAAGTGAATTTGCAGCATCATTAAATAAAATTGGAATAAATTATAAGATTGCATATTCTGTTGCAATAGCTTTAAGATATATACCAGATATACAAAGAGATTATCATGATATATCATATGCTCAACAAGCTAGAGGAATAGAAATGTCTAGGAAAGAAAAGCTAGTTAAGCGTATAAAAAACATTTCATCTATACTTATGCCATTAATATTTTCTAGTTTAGAGAGAATAGAGGTTATAAGTTGTGCTATGGAGCTTAGAGGATTTGGAAACAAAAGAAAGCGTACTTGGTATAATGAAAGAAAGTTTAAAACTAGTGATTATATAGCTATAATATTAGCTATAGTAATATTAATAGGATCTTTATATATTACATTTAAAAATGGAAATAGATTCTATAATCCGTTTGTATAGTAAAAACAAGCTAATGAAATGTTAAATACCCATAATAATTCTAGATATGATTATTATGGGTATTTTTAATAGCAGAATAATTAAAGATTATAAAGCTAAATTATATATAGCTAGAACATCTTCCCAATTAAGCTTTTTCAATCCACCAATAAGAATTTCTTTTCCATCTTTAAAATTAGTACATTTTTTTGCCATCAGTTCTAAATTAGATTCATCAATGTTAAGTTCTTTTAAATTAGTAGGTAACCCTAGGCTTTTGTAGAATAATTTCAATTTTTCAATTCCATCATTTATAATTTCTTCTTGCGACTTAAATTCCTTTTCAACTCCCATAACATTTATAGCGAATTGCTCAAACATAGGTAAATTTTCTTTATACACATACTTCATCCATGCAAGAGTTACAACAGAAAGACCTGCTCCATGAGCAACATCATATATAGCACTAAGTTCATGTTCTATTTTATGAGAAGCCCAGTCTTGTTCTCTTCCTAGACCAAGTAATCCATTATGGGCGATATTTCCAGATAAAGCTATTTCAGCCCAAGCATCATAATTTTTATTATCTTTTATAATGATTGAACCATTTCTCATTATAGTTTTTAGCGTACTTTCACATAAACCATCAATTAAATCTGTATTAGGAGTATTAGTAAAATAACGTTCCATTATATGACTCATCATATCACTAATTCCATTGGCAATTTGATTCTTAGGAAGTGTGAAATATAGTTTAGGATTAATTATACTTAATAAAGGTCTAAGTAATTCGCATCCACAAGATAACTTTAGTTGTTCTTCTTCATTTGTAATAACTGTTCCAGTACTAGATTCACTACCTGCTGCTGGTATAGTTAGAATAGTTGAAACTGTAAGTGCTTCTTTAATTTCTATATCCTTGGAGTAGAAATCCCATACATCGCCGTTATAAGGAACTCCTATTGCAATGGCTTTAGCAGAATCTATTACACTTCCGCCACCTACAGCTAAGATAAAGTCTACTTTTTCTTTTCTACATAGTTTAATTCCTTCGTGTACAAGAGATAAACGAGGGTTTGGCTTTACGCCTCCTAGCTCAACAAAGTCTACTTTATTTTCTAAAAGCGAATTGATAACATCATCATATAATCCGCTATTTTTAATGCTTTGTCCCCCAAAGTGGAATAAAACTTTATTAGCATAAGGTTTAATTAACTTTCCTATATTTTTGTGTTCATATTTTCCAAAAATTATTCTAGTTCTATTTTGATAATCAAAGTTTAACAAAATCAATTCCTCCTAATTTTTTTATTTATTCAAATCTTATATTTATTTCATAGAATTTTCTTAAGTTAATATTAATACTTAGAGTTAACTCTAAGTCAATAGCTTTATTTTTTAATATTGACAATTTTTTTTATAAGAAGTAATGTATATCTAAATAAATTGTAGGAGGATGAAGAATGAATTATACAATTTCAGAGGTAGCAAAAAAATTTAACTTAACTCAGCATACAATTCGCTACTATGAAAAAGAAAATATAATTTCACCTCATAGAAATAAAAATGGCATACGTTATTTTACAGAGGAAGATTTAGATCAAATTGAAATGGTATGTTGTCTTAAATCTACGGGAATGTCGATAAAAGATATAAAAGCTTATTTTGAACTTTGTTCACAAGGAGATAAAACCTTGCAAAAGAGGATGGAAATTTTTAATTCTCACCGAGAACACATATTAAAAGAGTTGGAGCAATTAAAAAAACATCTTGATAAAATTGATGATAAAATCACTTGGTATAAAGGTTTTATGAAATCTAAGAGGTGTGATTGAGATAAAATATATGATTAATGGAAATGTCAAAAGTATAAAAGAAAAGATAAATAAAATATAATGATTATATATTTTATTTATAGGATATATTAGCCCGCTTCATGATAATTATAGTGGGTGTAAATAACTACACCTTAGTATTTTAAATATTTTAAGGTGTAGTTATTTATTTGATTTGACATGAATTATTCGTAATATATTAATATTACCTATTAAATTTATTATATAAATTGGAATTTATTGAGTAGATTCACTTTGATTAAAACGATACATTCCCCACCAATCAGGTAAAAGTTTTTCTAATGTCGTTATTTCTCGTTTTTCGTAATCAACCATAATTTCCATATCTTTATTTTTAATATTTAACTGCATTAAAAACTCTCTACAAGCACCACATGGCATTCCACTTCCTTCTCCAAAAGGTGCTTTATCTCTAAATGCTATTAGCCTTTTAATAACAGTTTGTCCGCTATTGATGTACATATTTAGTGCTGTTGTTCTTTCTGCACATAAATCAAGGACCCCTCCACAACTTTCAATACAAAACCCTGTAAATATTTCGCCATTTCCACTTTCTAAGGCACAAACAACATTATGTGCATATACAAATGGAGATACTTCTTCAGGATGATATTGCTCTTTTGCTTTTAAATATAACTTTTCCCAAATATCCATAATTTTATCTCACTTTCAAATTCCTATTTATCTATATGATATCAAAAGTATAATCATTTCGCATTATATAACAATTGTGAACTTTGATTACATTATACATAATATTCAATTCGTTGTAGATTTTAATTTATAACTATACTAAAATAAGTGAGTTTAAGAGTAGACAATATAAATTTGTAGAATTATTATAAATAACAAAGGCTTTATTTTATGGAGGGGATTTATATGGTAATAACAACGTTAGTTGAAAATTCGACTATTTCAAAAGAGTATGAAAAAAAGCATGGATTGAGTATGCACTTAAATATAGATAACCATAATATATTATTTGATTTAGGTCCAGATGATACATTTATAAAAAATGCTAAAAAATTAAATGTAAATATTGAAGACGTTGATATTGTAATAATATCTCATGGTCATAAAGATCATGGAGGAGGATTAGAAGCATTTTTAAAATATAATGATAAGGCTAAGATATATATTAATAAATATGCTTTTGAAAGTTACTATACTTCACTATTTAAATATGGAAAGCATTATATTGGATTAAATCCAGAGTTTAAAACCAATAATAGAGTAGTAATAACGAATGAAGTATATAATATAAATCAAAACATGAGATTAATATCTAATATTAGAGGTGAAAAATTAGTTCCAACATCAAACAAAAGTCTATATATAAAAGAAGGAACTAAATTTATTCCAGATGCATTTAAGCATGAACAAAGTTTAATATTGAATGATAACGGCAAAATAATATTAATTTCTGGGTGTTCTCATACTGGAATATTAAATATTTTAGAAGAAGCAGAAAAAATAGTTGGTAAAAAGATTGATTTTATAATAGGTGGACTACATTTATTTAATCCAGTAAGTAAAATAACAGAAGATTTAAGTTTTATTAATGATTTAGCACATAATCTATCTATAAAAAATTATAAAATTTATACATGCCATTGTACTGGATTAAAAGCATTTAATATATTAGAGGGAATTTTAGGGGATAACATAAAAAGCCTTTCGACTGGACAAGTTTTAGAATTATAAATTATGATAAGAGGTAATAAAGTTTAGGTGTATAATAAAATATATAATTTATTTTAGGAAGTGATTTTATGGCTAAGGCAAAAATAAAAACTAATGCAATGAGAATTCTAGATTCTAAAAAGGTAAAATACAATATGCTTTCATATGATGTTTCTGATGATCAAGTAGATGGAGTATCGGTAGCATATAAAATTGGAAAAGATGTAAGTGAAGTATATAAAACGTTGGTTACACAGGGAACTAGTAAAGAGGTGTACGTTTATGTAATACCCGTTAATGAAAATTTAGATTTAAAAAAGGCTGCAAAAGTAGCAGGAGAAAAAAAGGTAGAGATGATACCTGTAAGTGATATAAATAAACTTACTGGATATATAAGAGGGGGATGTTCTCCAGTTGGAATGAAGAAACTATACAAGACGTTTATAAATGAAACTGGGAAAGACTTAGAAACTATTATAGTAAGTGCTGGTAAAATTGGATATCAAATAGAATTAAATCCATATGATTTACAAAAAGTTATAAATAGTAAATTTGAAGAAATAATATAATTAAAGTTAAATCAAAGGAAGTGGGGATTAGATGGATATAGAATTTTTTAGGGAAGATGCAATAGCTTTATCGAAAAACTTGCTTGGGAAGTATTTAATAAGAAAATATGCTAATAAAGAAATTGTAGTTAAAATAGTTGAAACTGAAGCATATATGGGAGTTGAAGATAAAGGCGCTCATGTATATGGAGATAGAAAAACAGAAAGAACGAAGCCGTTATATGAAGATGGAGGAACCATATATGTTTATTTGATATACGGTATGTATTACTGCTTAAATATCTCTGCAAATGCTAAAGATATACCTCAGTGCGTGCTTATAAGAGGTGTAGAACCTATTAAAGGAATAGATGATATTTCTATAAATAGATATAACAAAAAATATGAAGATTTAACTACATACCAAAAAAAGAATATCACCAATGGACCAGGGAAATTATGCAGAGCTCTTAAAATTGAAAAAGAATTGAACTTTGAGAGTGTATTAGGAAATGAACTATTTATAAAAGATAGTTATGAATTAGATGAAGATAATAAAAGTTTTGAAATAGTTGAAAGTAAACGAGTAAATATTGATTATGCACAAGAAGCTAAGGATTATTTATGGAGATTTTATATAAAAGATAATAAACATATATCTAAAAAATAGTTGTCTAAAATTAATAGACAACTATTTTTAGCTTAGTAAAATTATACTTACAAGTGGAATTGTAACTATTGATATTAATGTAGTTAAAAATACAGCTTGGGAAGCTAGTTGGTCATTTGCATCATAAGTTTTTGCCATAATTGCAGTATTTGAGGCAGCTGGCATAGCAGATATAACTACTGGAACCCCTAATAGTATTGGGTTTTTTATATATAAACTCAATATTAAATAAACTACAGACGGTACTACTAAAAGCCTTATTAATGAGACCATGTATAATTTTTTATTTATAAAAGTTTCCTTTATAGGAGAATTAGCTAATAAACCTCCTATAACGAGCATTGATAAAGGTGTTGTTATACTTCCTAGCATATTCAAAGTATTAAATATAGGCAGTGGAAGCTTTATTCTTAAAAGAAAAAATGAAAGCCCAGTTAAAACTCCTATTATAGGAGGAGTTAAAATAGATTTAATTGAAAAAGTATATTCACTATTATGTTTATTCAACAAATAAGTTCCAACTGTAAATACAAAAAAGTTAAATGGAAGGTTAAAAATTGCAGTAAAAAATATAGCTTCTTCTCCTAATACAGCTCTAATAACTGGATAACCCATAAATCCAACGTTTGAAAAGATAATAATGTATTGATAAACACCACAATCTGTATCATTTTTTATAAAAAATTTAAATAAGAATGCAATTAAAATGGTAGTAAAATACATTAATATTGAAATAATAATTAATGATACAATATCGTTTACTAAATTGGGGTTAAAATCCATTTGCATAGCGCAAATTATCATTGATGGTAAAAATAGGGTCATTATTAATTTGGTAAGTCCTGATATAGTAGGTTTATTTAATAAACCCTTAATACTAGATATATATCCAACTAAAATAAGTAAAAATAAAACTGTTATTTGAATAAATAT
>NZ_JAKEDR010000047.1 GCF_023653455.1 Paraclostridium ghonii | reverse complement strand
AATAAATACTACACCCTACTAAAATATAAATTAAACTGTATATTGCTGAGATAGTAATAGATTTTCTCGAATCAATTCTATAAAAAAATTTACAAATTAAATACATAATTAAAAACATCCTTAATATCTCTTGTAAAGATACGACTCCAAAACTTAATCCGCTTTTAATCATAATAAGTAAACCTATACTTGTAAGTATACACTGAATATCAAATTCATATCTATGAACATAACCTTTTTTATCCATTAGTATAAAAAATAAAGTTATAAATATTCCAATATTTATAACAGCTAAAATATAAGAACTAACTAACATAATTTCTCCTCTATTAAGTCAAATTTTTTATTTTCTATATATGCTTTAATTTATCTTAATTAATTTTTTTACATATATTTATAAACTCAATCAAAGATTTTGAAAGCCATTTATTTTTATGGTAAACAAGTAATGAGCATATTTTTCTATCTATACTTTCAAATTCAATTCCTTGTAAATTACCTTTTTCAATATCCTCTTTTACAGTTATTTCAGGAAGTATAGATATTCCCAATCCTGTTTTCACACATTGCTTTATTGATTCTATACTCCAAAGTTCCATCGTATTATTAGCTATAATTTTTTGTGAGTCTAAGTAAGTTTCAAAGGCTATTCTATAGCTGCAATCTTTTTCATTATATATAATACATTGATCTATCTTATTATTTTTCTGTGTAAAATCTAAATTTTTAAAATCAAATTCATTGTTAGCTATTATTACTAATTTTTCTTCCTTTATTTTGTTTACTACTAGATTTACATCTTTAAAATCCTCCATCATTAAAAATGTAATATCTATTTCTCCCTTAAATAAAAGCATTTTAAGATAATTACAATTACCATTTATTATACTGATTTTTACATTAGGAAATTTTTCTCTATATTCTTTTAGTATTGACTGTAACATGTACACAGTTATAGACTCTGGTGCACCTATCTTTATTTCTCCTTTTACTTCACCATTAACAGATATACTATTTATCTTATCTATTGTAATCATTAGTTCTTTAGTATACTCCATTAATTGTTCTCCGGATTCTGTTATTATATTTTTCCTTCCCATCCTATCAAATAACTTAGCATCTATACTTTTTTCTAATTCTTGTATGTGCGTAGTTACGGTTGACTGAGTATATCCTAAATAATGAGCTGCTTTAGTCAGACTTCCTAATTCAACTACTTTTTTAAATGTTATTAATTGTCTTATCTCCAAATTTATTTCACACCCTCTTTAATATATCGATATTTCCAATACTTAACTCTATTTATTTCAATTATACAAATATTTAAATCTACTATACAATAATTTATACAAATGTATGTTAGATAACAAATTTTAATAATCTTTAATGCATTTTATAATATACCATAAATAGGAGTGTGTAAAATGGAAATAAATTTTGAAAATAAAATAAAAAATAAAGCTATAAAACTAGGTTATGAAAACTGTGGAATTATACAAATAAATGAAATGAAAGACTATTCTCAAAAACTAACTGAACGTATAAACAAATTTCCAGAAATAAAACCATATACAGAAGAATTTTATAGTTTTTCTAACTTAGAAAATGATTATCCTTGGGCTAAATCTGTTATTGTATGCACAAGAATATATGGAAAATATAAAATCCCTAACCATCTAGATGGCCTAATTGGAAAATACTATTTAGTAGATAGCCGTATAGATACAAATTCCAAAGATTATCAAGATAGTATATCATTTGAAAACTATTTAAATAAATTAGGACTAAAAACAGCTACTAATAGAAAGTTTGGAGTCACAGCTTTAAGGTGGGCTGCACATAAAGCAGGTCTTGGAATTATAAGAAAGAATAATTTTTTCTATTCAGCTTCAGGTTCTTGGGTATATTTAGAAGCTTGGATTATCGATCAGGATCTTACATTAAAAGAAAATATAAACTTAAAAAATTGTCCAACAAATTGTAATCTTTGTATCAAAGCTTGTCCAACAAATTCATTATTAGAACCTTATGTAATGAATAGAAATACTTGTATTTCTTGTCTTACAACTTGGGGTGGTTGGGATTTACCTAATGAGAAATATAATAGTTCAATAGGTAAATGGATTTATGGATGTGATATTTGCCAAGATATTTGTCCTTTTAATAAAAATAAGTGGTCAGAAGAAAATAGCTTCCCAAATCTAGAAAAATTAAGTATTTCAATATCTTTAGAAAAAATAATTGAAATGGATTATAATTTTTTAAGAGATATCATAAGTACTAAGTTTTGGTATATATCTAAATATGATGTTTGGAGATGGAAAACTAATACACTTAATGCTATGCTAAATACTTATAATCCTACTTATGATGAATACATTGATATAGCTTGCCATGATAAAGATATACGTGTTCAAAAAATGGCGATCTGGGTAAAAGATCAATTAAGTCTAAGAAATAATTGATTATGATTAATTAATTTATTTGTTTAACTTTATCATAGCTACCTATCCTTTAAATTATTCAATTAAAAATTTAATAATTATAATAGGTTCTATAAAATCAACAGTAACTATTAGCGTATTATGCTTTATACTATTTTTGTATAATTATAGCCTTTGCTTACAAACTACTTTTTATTTTTATTATTACAACAAGCTTAAATAAATTTACTTAATAACATTGTATTCTTTTTCTCTAATATTAAAATTACTTATAAAAAAAGATATTAACATAAATTTATGTCAATATCTTTTCGTGGATTTCAATGGTTGAGACGAAACACATCGAAGCCAATTCCGTATTGTACTATCTCTTATATCCCAATAAAAAAATTACTAGAATTGATTAAATCCCAGTAATATTGAGTATTAAGTACTATATTTACACAAGTCTATAGGCAGTCTCACATACTTTTACTATATTTGCTCTACCAAATATCTAAGCACTGTTTTTAATTTTGATGCTTCAGTTTTTCTGAAATCTGAAAGATAAATTTCTTTATGAGCCAAAGTTTTAATTTCTAGGTTGTTTTCAATACAAAAATCTTTCATAAATGAAAAAGTTCTTAGTTCATCATCATATGGTCCTACATGAAGCATTTGAACAGAAAGGCCATCTTTAATTGATTCAAACTCAACTTTTTCTAATAATGGATGATACTTCTTCTTTTTAACTATTTCCATAGCCATTTTTACAATTTCCTCTGTTACAAAATCAGGTTGTCTAATCATTAATTTATAAATAAGTTCGTCTTTATTTAAAGTTTCGTTTAATCGACCTTGTTCTGTTAAATCCCAAACTCCTTCTAATGGGTATACTGTGTATTCAAAGTATCCATCTGGAGTTATGCCATTTTTAGGCATCATTCTAATTGCATAAGATAGTGAGTACAATACTCCTATACATTCCTTGAATGCTTCTGTATTTGGATTACCTTTTCCTTTTAATGTAAAAAACTTAAACTCTGGTATTTCTACTAACTGTGGTTTTTCTTTTGGTATATAATATTCCTTTTCTCTTTTTCTCCATTCATGTTTCATAATTATTCCTCCCTAGTTATTGGCATTACTATTTCTGTGACATATTTTTTAGGATTCCCTTTGAAAACTCTTCTTCTTAACCATTTAATATAATTTTATCTTGTTAGGCCATGGATTATTTTGTGCAATGCTCCACGTCTTATCAATATATTGAGAAGTATAAATTTGCTCTACTACATGAAAATAATAAGAACCTTTTGTAGTAACTTTATATCCTGATTCATCTTCCTTCAATAGATTCATTTTTTTCGCTAAACTCAATTCAAATCTGTAGTCTTTACTTAACTCACTATCAAACATCTTTTTATAAAGCTCTTTATCTAAATTCATATTATAAACATTCCAAAATAGCCAATAAGATTTTCTTGAAAATTTAGTGAAGTTCAACACCAAAGCGCAAGGAAATTCATTTTTATTTATTGCATTTATATATTCTTCAACTGAGAAAGTATTTAATCTAAATTTATCATCAAATAATGAGGCAGCTCCTGGCCCTAATCCTATAAAATTTTCTCTAGTTATAGAAGAATATTTTTCTGTATCAGGCTTAGCAAAAGTCCATACAGAGGTTCTTTCTAAGCCTATTTTCTCTGCAATATTTACAAGTTCAAAAAGCATTTTTTTCTTTTCATTAGCAGATAGTGGTTTTCTTTTATTGTTAGCATAAGAAAAATCAATAAATGGATATGTAGAAATTTGAGTCGCTCCAATTTTAAAAGCCAAGGCTACATCTTCTTTTAAATCTTCTATACTTTGATTAGGTATTCCAAATATTAAATCTATATCTATGGTTTGAAATCCCACTTCTTTGATTAACTTTATTTTTTCTACTTCATTATTTTCTTTTCTTCCTAAACTTTTTAAACAATTTTTATTAAATGATTGAATTCCAACACTTATCATATTAAATCCTAAACTTTTTAACTTATTCAATAATCTTAAATTTATATTACTTGGATGTAATTCTATTCCTAAACTACCTTTTAGATTGAAGTTTTCTTTTACAGTAACTATAATTTCTTCAAGGAATTCTATAAGTAAGGCGGGCGTTCCGCCTCCAAAATATAAAGATGTTATATCCTGCTTTTTATATCTTATATTGGCTAGTTTTATCTCTTTTAATAGAGCTTTTTTATATTCAAAAGCCTTCTTTTCGTCATATAACACTTTATTGTATGGACAAAAAGAACATATACTTTTGCAAAATGGTATATGTATATATAATCCTAAATTATCTTTATTGTTTAAATTCACATAATCTAAATCATTATTATCGGTGCATTTTACAAATTCAAATGGCTTAAAGTTCCTGTTTAATATCGGTCTTAAAATATTAGTCAGCATGGTTTCTCCTCTTATACAAATTTTAGATATGTATTTATGTAAATTTTTTACAATTATATCTCTATTTTAGAATAACATAAAAAGAACCGCTAGACTATAAACTTAGCAGTTCTCTTATCCATATTTCCGTTGATTTAAATGGTGAATTCGATTCTCAAAACTTATAACATGATTAAATATTTATTGGAATACCTATCTAGCTTATGCTAAAATACAATAGAAATTAGTAGATATATATAATAATCTTTTTAAATTATATGTAACCTATTTGGCATATAAATCATATTATTATTATATACTAGCCTCTTGTTATAAAATTTATATGGCTAGTTTTTTATTAAAAGTTTTTAGTTATGTTTAATACCATGGAGGTTACTTTAATTGAAAAAAAAATTAATTGTTACTATAAATTTTAATACAATGGATTTATCAAAAAATAGATTAACCAAAGAATGGATAGATTATAGAATTGATTTGTTTATAAAGTACACTTATTTTAGCTTAATTAATCAAACTTATCAAGATTTTTTGGCATTAATTTACTATGATGTCAATAGCCAAGATTTAGTTTTGGATGCTCTATCTAAATATCCTAAACTTGCTAATAATATTATATTTAGACCTATGATTTCAACTATTGGATTTGAACAAATATGTGAAGATGATTTTGTGAAAGAATCCATAATTGGATATGACTATTTATATTTAGTTCCTTTTGATTCTGATAATCTAATGCACCCTCAATATCTTCAAAAACTAATAGATTTTCAAATTAAATCAGACACTCAATGTATTATAAATAGAAATGTTTATATTTATGATATACCAACTGATACTATGCTTTCCTTTACTACACCTGATCATCATTGTGGCTTATATGCATTAATCTATGATGTTAATTCATACATTAATGGATTACGTTATAAATATGTAAATCATGGTGATGTAGTTCATTTAACACATGAATACCTTTTGCATGAATACGTTATGGTGCTAATGCATGGAACCAATATTTTAAATTCATTATCTGCATACCAGGGAATTCCTAGAACATCTGAAGATTTTAAAAATAAAGCTTTAAAAGATTTTAAATTACTATAAAATTTCAAATTAGAAATACTTATTATTTTATAGCCTATCTTTAGTATATTATACTAAAAATAGGCTTATCTATTGTCCATGCACCATATAAAATTAATATCATATATAATTCTAAAAATTATGCTTAAAATGTTTTTGGATATCCATTACTATTTATTGAAAACTCATACTCTGGAATAACATACTTTGTGTAATCAAAAATGAATCACTCTATATACTAACCTTAATAACCTTATTATCTATGTAATCTAAAAACTTATTAAAATCATCTCCAGATATATTAAACGTCTCCGTATTTATAGCAGGGTGAAAATTAAGATTTTGACCATCTAATAAATCATTATCTATTAGCACTTCTACTTCACTATTTACATCATTTATAATACTAAATGGATTTACACTCCCAGGTGTTACCTTCATCAATTCATATAATCTTTCTGGTGAATTAAAAGAAAGTCTACTACTTCCAATTTGAGATCTTATCTCTTTTAAATCAACAGCTTTATCGTGTTTTACCACTACCAAATAATTAGTACTTTTATTAGAGTTCTTTAAAAATAAGTTCTTACAGTGATGCCCTGGCATATCCTTTGTAACTTTATAAAATTCATCAGCCGTAAAAACTTCCTCATGCTCTAAAATTTTATATTTTATATTTAGTTCATCTAATTTATTATATATTTCTTTCTTCATACCTTACCCCCTGTTGCATCATTATTAAGTATATTATTACATAGATTTTTTAGTTCATCTATAATTTTTTATTTGATGTAATTTCCTAGGGCATAAAAAAATAGGTTGTCTCAAAACAGTCCGCGAAGGATAAAGATGTAAGTTTTAGCGACATTTACAAGCATGCACTATCGCTTGTATGGAGCAAAACTTGCATCTTTATCCAAAGCGTCCCACTTTAAAACAACCTATTTTAATAATTTATAAAATTGGACTTAGCACTTCAAAATTATTAACATCTATTAATCCCTTATCAGTAATCTTCCATTTAGGGCTAGTAGATAACGCTAAGAAAGATAAATGCATAAATGGAGCATGTATCTTCCCACCTAAGTCCTTATTTACTACATTTTCTAGTAAATCAATTTTTTCACTTACTTCGCTTCCAGTAAGCTCATCTGTAATAAGTCCACCTACATTTAATCTTAGTTCCTCTAATACTCTACCATTGTTGACAACAGCAATGCCTCCACCCATTTCTATTACTTTATTAACTGCAACTACCATATCGTATATATTAGTTCCTACCACAATTATATTATGAGTATCATGAGCAATACTTTCTGCAAATGCACCTTTTTTAAGTCCAAATCCATTGACAAAGGCCTTACCTATATTGTTATTTCTTCCATATCTTTCGATACAGGCAATATGTAAAATATCTTCATTAACATCAGCTTCCACTATATTATTTCTAGTTTTTAGCTTAACTTTAATACACTCAGTTAAATTTTGATCAGGTATTGCTTTTATACATCTAGCAACAACTTCTTTTTTATCACTTATAATACCTATATCTTTTTCATTTATCTTATTTATTTTAATAGAATTTTTAACACTATCAGGATAAGTATATTTAGGCAAATCTATCAATAACCTTTTATCAGAAGCTACAATTTTCCCACCTATAAAAACTGCTTCTACATCCATATTATTTAAGTCATTAATTATTGCAATATCAGCAACTTTAGCTGGAGCTAATACCCCTCTATCTTCTAAATTAAAATAAGTTGCGGGATTTATAGTTGCCATTTGTATAGCTTCAACAGGATTTATTCCTTCATTTATAGTTCTTTTTATTATTTCATTCATATGCCCTAGCTCTTGTAAGTCCTTTGCTACCATATCATCTGTAGCTAATATACATCTTCTTGAATCTAAATTTTCTTCTGTTACTGCTTTTATACATTCTCCCATATTCTTTTGAGTTGAACCTTCTCTCATAAATACATAAACACCTTGTCTTAACTTTTCTATACATTCATGTTTAGTAGTTGTTTCATGACAAGAACATTTTCCTCCAGTACACACTATATGTGCAGCAAGTTCATTTGAAAATAGCTCTGGAGCATTACCATCTACTATTTTCCCTATACTTTTAGCATATGTGGTAGATGCTAATAAATCTGTTATTATTTCTGGGGTATTATTATACACATGCTTTGCATTACTAAAGCCTTGAAGTTCTCCTATACCTATTATATTTTTATAATTTAACAAATCTTCCATATCCTTAGAATTAACATCAACTCCTGCTGTTTCAAGGCTAGGGCAGTCCGGAGTTAGTGCTGGAACTACAAACCTTACATAATTTGGAACGTGACTTGCTTCATCTGCCATAGCTTTCATCCCAACGCTACCTAATGCATTTCCTATTTCATGAGGATCTGCTATTAACGTCGTAGTTCCTGATGGTATAGAAAATCTAGAAAATTCGGTAACTGTTAACATACTACTTTCAAAGTGCATATGTGAATCTATAAATCCTGGAGATAAATATTTGCCACAGACATCTACAACTATAGTGTTTTCCCCTATTAAATTATCACAATCTCCTACCATTAATATATGATTTCCTTTTATAGCCATATCCCCTGTGTATATCTCTCTAGTTAATACATTTATAATATTACCACCATACAGAACAATATCTGCATGGTGTTTATCACTCATAAGAGTATCTATTAACTCCTTATACTCCATTGCTTGTTTTATATATTTCAATTTTAATCCTCCCAAACATCTATATTATCCACAATACCTATAATGGCTGCATTTATTGATGATTGTACTTTTTTCGTTGCATTTCTAGCCGCTGCTCCTTCTGTATATATTACAAGTTCTCCAATTCCTGCTCCTACTGTGTCTACAGCTATTAGTGGCTTTCCGTCTATTTCATTTTTAAAATTTAATGGTTGAGTTATCATTAGCTTACTTCCTACTAAAGTCTCATCTTTTTTCGTAGAAACTACTGTTCCTATAACTTTTCCTATTTGCATGTTTATCCCCCTATTTTTATTTTTATTTTCTTTTGTTTTATATAATCTTTTGCCATCGGAGTTATTATAGAATCTTTTGATATGTTTATACTTTCTTTGTTTGAATTAATTATGTCATTTAATGTTATTACTTCTCTTTTTATTTTTTCTTCATTATTTTTAATTTTGTTTGTTTCTTTTTTATAATTCAGATTTTCATTATTTAAAATTTTAAGGATTTCTTTTATATTTTTATGATTTGTAGGTATCATTATATATGAATTGTCATCTATATTATTAGGTTTGGTATTTTTATAATTATTAGATTTGATTTTAGTATCTTGTTTTAGATTTTTACTTATCTTATTTAATATATTTTTTGTAAAATCAATTTTTTCTTTCATTTAGTTAGTCTCTACTTAGTATTACTCTTTCAACTTCTGAGTGAGGTCTTGGTATAACATGAACTGAGTGTAGTTCCCCTACATTTCTTGCTGCTTCTGCACCTGCATCAACAGCTGCTTTTACTGCACCTACATCTCCACTTACCATAACTGTTACTAACCCAAATCCTATTTTTTCATATCCCATTAAAGTTACATTAGCTGACTTTACCATAGCGTCAGCTGCTTCTACTGCTCCTACCAAACCTTTAGTTTCTATCATTCCTAGCGCTTGCCCCATAACCTATACCTCCAATTATTAATTATTTTCTTCTTTATTTTTATTTTCTTTTAGTTTTTTACTATTATTTTTTTGTTTAAGATTTTTTTCAAATTCTTTAATTAAAAAATCTATATCTTCATGAGGTCTCGCTATTGTTTTGCTTGAAACAATTTTTCCAACTCTATTTCCAGCTTCAACACCTGCGTCTATAGCTGCGTTTACTGCAGAAACCTCACCAGCTATATGTATAGTTACGCTGACTGCTTTTTCCACTCCTATTACTTTGTCATATCCAACTAAAGTAATATCTGCAGCTTTGCTTGCAGCATCAAGTGCTGCTATTGCTGTAGTAAGTCCTACTGATTCAATCATTCCTAGGGCTTTTCTCATGTGCTCCCCCCTTATCTAGCTAAATCTTTTAAACTAATCATATTTTTAGATTGCTTATTATTTATATTTTTAGATACATTTTTATTACTAACTAAATTATGATTTAAATAATTTAAAGATTTAAAATCTATTTTTTCCATTCTATTCTTATCATCTTTTAAATTATCTAAGATAGGTTTTTTACTACCTTTGTAAAGTATTCTTTTTAATATATCTTCTTCATTGCTGTTTATATTTTCAACTCTTATATATTCTTCTTTTTTATATGTTTTATTAAGTGCTTTAGTTGATATATTTTTCATAACAACCTTTGTCAACAAATCTGCCACTTAACCACCACCTATAGAATTTTACTTACTTCATCATGAGGTCTTGCTATTACATTAGTAGATATTATTTCTGCTAATTTGCTAGCACTCTCTTCTCCATTTTCAACGGCTGCTTTAACAGCTGCTACATCACCTTTTATAATTGCAGCAACTATTCCAGAACCTACTAAATCTATATCTACAAGTTCAACATCTGCCGATTTTAACATTGCATCTGCTGCTTGAATTGCACCTATTAAACTTCTTACCTCTACTATTCCTAATGCTTTCAATAATTCTCACCCCTTTTAAACTAGGAAGTTAAAAATAATCATCTATATTTATACTTTCATAACCTGGTATTATAGCTCTATTAAATAATTCATTGTCTAAAGGCTTTGTAGCATCAATTCCCATCTTATCACTAAGCCCTTTATGTACATGTGAAGCTTCTAGTGGGCTTCCCAGTGCATTAGATACTATAACTACATCCTTAGTTGCTTGAACTCTTGAGGCTATTGCAAATTCTACATCTTTGTAATTATATATATCTACATCTTTATCAACTATAACTACATGTTTTAAATCTTTACTACTTCCAAGTGCTGTAAGTATTGCACTTTTTCCATCGCCTTCATTTCTTTTATTTATCTTTACTATTGCATGAAGCCTGCATCCTCCACCTACAGTTACATTTACGTCTAATACATCTACTATATTTTTTAAAGCACTATATATTTCAACCTCTCTTATAAGCCCATTTGATAAATGTTCTTCTCTTGAAGGAAATGCATGTTGAAAAATTGGATTATCTCTATGCATTACAGCTTTAATATCTATAGTTGGGTGATTGGCTATTTCTCCGTAATAACCCATAAGCTCTCCAAAAGGACCTTCTTTAACTTTTTTATTTGGATTTAAGTGTCCTTCTATTACAATTTCACAAAAAGCTGGAACTAGTATATCAACGCTACTGCACTTTACAACCTCAAGTGGTTCATTTTTTAAAGCACTATAAACCTCATATTTATCTAGTCCATATTTTGAAGAACTAATTTGAGATGCTATTAAAAACTCTGCATCATATCCTAAAACTACTGCACATTCTAACTTTTCATTTTTTGCTTCAGCTTTTTTTATAATATTATTTAAATGTGGAGAAGCTCCAGATACCAATGCACTTATATTATCTTTATCATTTACTTGAAATCTTCTAACAGCCATATGTATGTCTTTTGTCTCTGGATCTTTTATTATAAGCATCCCTGCTGTTATAAAGTTAGAAGAGTCTTTTTCATGTGAAGTTGGAATTGGAAATAATTTGTTTATGTCTATGTTTTTGGTTAAAATATTTTGTTTAATATGTCCATTTTTAATCTCTTTATAAGGTTTAGGATTTGCTATAGCATCCATAAATTTATAAATCCTATCTTCTTCATTTACATCCATTAAATCATTAAATGTTTTCCTACTTCCATATATACCTCCAACTAAATCTATATCATAATTTTTTATATTATTAAAAACTATAGGTACTTCATTGTCAAAGTATCTAAGTATAGCACCTAACTCAAAATCCTTATCAACTTTCTTTTTACAAGTTTTTAAGTATCCTAATTTATCTAATTTATCTAAAGTAGACCTAAGCATTTGACTCTCCAAGTTATTCACCCCATCTCTTAAGTAAACTATGTTCTATTCCAAACTGGTCTAAGCATCTACCTACAATGGATGTAACAATATCACTTAAATCTTGAGGATGATTATAAAAACCTGGAGTAGGAGGCATAATAGTTACCCCTATGTTAGAAAGCTTTAACATATTCTCAAGATGAATAGAACTTAACGGAGTTTCTCTAGGAAGCAATACTAATCTTCTTCTATCTTTAATACAAACATCAGCACACCTAGTTAATAAAGATTCACTAAATCCATGAGCAACAGATGCCAGGGTCTTCATAGAACAAGGAACTATAATCATCCCATCTGTTTTAAATGAACCACTTGCTATAGAAGCTGCTAAATCATAATTTTCATAATAAAAATCAGCCATATCTTTAAGCTCGTCTAAACTTAATCCGCACTCATGTTTTACAACATATTCTCCCATATTTGAAACAACTAAATGACTCTCCACTTTAAGCTCTCTTAGTGCCTGTAAAATTCCCAAAGCATAAATAGCTCCACTACCACCTGAAATCCCAACAACAATTTTCATAAAATTTCCTTCCAATCTCTATCTTTTTTATCTATTAAATAAAGTTATGTATTTTTAAATAGTTTTGATATGCTGTAAGGCTTGGGGATGATATGAGGGATACAGCGACATTTACAAGTATCTTCCCAGCTTGTATGGAGCAAATCCCTCATATCGTCCCCAAGCCCAAACCAGCCTAACAAAACTATTTAACTATTCTACTTTATTTTCTGTATCTCCTCCACCGGACCAAGGGTCTAGGCCTTTTTCCCATGCATCTATATACTCATCAATAGTCATAACTTTTGTAAATATACTTAAGTCTCTAAGTCCTGCTTCATGCATTTCATCATTTTTAGAATGTACCCCATCACTTAAAGTTATAACTTTGTAAGCATTGTATAAAGCATCACTTGCAGTACTTCTAACACATACATTAGTCCATACTCCAGTAACAACAACTGTATCTATATTTTCTTCTCTTAAGTATAAATCTAAATCAGTATGCGCAAATCCACTATGTCTTCTCTTTGGAACTATATATTCTTCACCTTGGGGATAAAGTTCTTTTATAAAATCAGAACCCCAAGTCCCTTTTACAGCATGAACAGGTCTAACTCTAAAATCAGCATCATTTTTTCTATGAGCTTCTTGTATATGAACTAACTGAACATCATCTAAACCTTTAGCATTTCTCTCTCTAACCCAAGCAAAAAGCTTTTGAAGATCGGGTATTATCTTCTCTCCTCCTGGACATCTTAACGGAGCTTTCTCTCCAACAAAATCATTTAACATATCTATAACTAAAATTGCATGTCTTTTCATAATAAATCCCCCTCTTATTCTCTCTCACCTAAAAATTAAATTTATAAAGCTTGATAGTGTATAGAGCGGGAGTTATGACTTGTTGAAGGAGCGTTAAAGACCGAGCACTTTAGGTCTTTAGCGACAGAAACAAGTCATAACTCCCACTCTCTTATCAAAAATTAAAACTTAATATTTTTATCTAACTTACTTATTGTTTGACGTTTTATAAATTTACCAAATCCTGGTTTAACTTTTATACCTTTTATATTTTTAACATGATCAACAATCAACTCTGGATGATCTTTTCTATAACTAACTTTATATAACTCACTAGTTAATTCTTGTGGGTTGTTAAATAATACATCATAATTATCTAGTTTGCCTAAAACTCCAGCTTCTCCAGCTTCATAAACTAAATTACCTCTAACTATAGTTTTAACTATTCTTCCTTTTAACTTCATACCTTCAAGTGGAGTATATCCACACATAGTTACTAAATCTTCTCTTTTTATAGTCCATTCTTTATTTAAATCTATTATTGAAAAGTCAGCATCAGATCCTATGTTTAAAGCACCTTTTTTAGGATATAATCCATAGTGTTTAGCTGCATTAGTACTTAAAATATCAACTAATTTACTTAGTGAAATTCTTCCTTTATTGTATCCTTCACTAACTATAACAGGAACCATAGTTTCAACTCCCGGTATACCTGGGAATGAAGTCCATATATTCATGCCTTCTTTTATTTTTTCACTTTCTAGTTCATATGGTGCATGATCTGTTGCTATAAAATCTATACTTCCATCATTTATACCTTGCCAATTCTCTTCATTATCTTTTTTAGTTCTAAGAGGTGGTGCTATTTTTGCAAGTGGTCCGTATTCAGTCATAGCATCTTGGTAATTTAAAGTTAAGTAATGAGGACAAGATTCACTAGTTACATCTAAACCTCTCATTTTAGCTTCTTTAACTAATTTAGCTCCAATTCCTGTACTCATATGAACTATGTGAAGCCTAGCTTTACTAGCTTCTGCAAAGCTAATTCCTAATTCTATAGCTACCTTTTCAGCAAGTTCCATTCTAGCTTCTGCCCAAGCAGGTCCATCAAGTCTACCTTCATCTTTAAATTTATTTACATAAAAATCACACATTGCAAAATTCTCAGCATGGATTCCTATTGGAAGACCAGTTTGTGATACCGCTTTAAAACACTCAAACATTTCTGGATCTGTAACTCTTGGATAAGTTGGAACTGATGGAGTCATATAAACTTTAAAAGCAACTACTCCATAATCTGCTTGTTCTTTTACATTATGCATCCAACCTTCGCGTACATCTTCTCCTGTAACGCCTCCCCACATAGCATAATCTACTAACGCTTGTGGTCCACATATTCCTAGTTTTGTTTCTAGTTGTTCTACACTTCTAACCGAAGGAACTGAACAGCAAGGCATATCAATTATAGTGGTAACTCCACCAGTTGCTGCTGCTGCTGTTCCTGTTAAAAAGTTCTCTCTATGAGGAAATCCTTGATACATAAAGTGTGTATGTGAATCTATGCACCCTGGCATTACTAAATTTCTATTCGCATCTATAACTTCTTTTGAATCTATTATGTTTATATCATCAACAAAACCTACTATTTTTTCATCTTTTACTAATATATTAGTAAGAACCATCTCGTCTCCTTGAGGTATGTTGGCATTTTTTATAATTAAATCTATCATTTTAAATCCCCCTTATATATCCATTAAATGAGTTTCTAACACTTGTTCATTTTTAAAATCTTCTAATTGTAAATAGTAATTAAATGTATCTAATACATAATCTAGTTTAATAGGTCCAACTAATTGACTTCCTGTTACTGTTACTCCATATCTCTTCGCTTCTCTTTTTACAAATTCAAAAGCTCTATGAATAGGGGTTTTATAGCAATCTAGAAGATTCATTGAAACTACTACTCCTTCTTTTTCAGGGAACTTTATTCCAACTGCCCTAACAGTACTAAATCCCCCGCTTGGCCCTCTTAATGCTTTTGCTATTTTTTTAGCTATCTCTACATTTTCAGTTCCAAGGAATATGTTGTAAGCTGTAAGCCCATTAAATTCAGCGCTTGATAATGTTGCTCCAGACTTTTCACTTAACAGTCCATCTACACTTAAATCTGGCTTTCTATTGTTGTATTCTTCTTGTCTAGTGTCATTATCTTTTATTGCTTTTAAAAGATCTCTAACACCTTCATATTGTCCTTTTCTGATATATGCAAATGCTTTTCTTTCTTCAGTAGTAGCACTTTCTCCTGCAAAATATATAGGGACTTGAGTTTCTTTATGTAATCTTTCTCCTATCTCTTTTGACAATTCTACACACTCTTCTATTGTTATATTTTTTAATGGGAATATAGGAAGAGTATCTTGTGCTCCAATTCTAGGGTGAGTTCCTTTATGCTCTCTCATATCTATAAGCTCTATGGATTTTTTAGCCATATTAACTAATGCATCTTTTACATCTTCTGGCTCTCCTATAAATGTTACAACTGTTCTATTAAAATCTTCTTCAGGTTCATAACTTACTAGTTTAACGTTTGAACTTCTAACTACATCTACAACTGCTTCAATTACATTTTTGTCTTTACCATTACTAAAATTTGGTACTGCTAGTACATATTGTTTTTTCTCCATACAATTATCTCCTTATCTTTTTTTAATTTAATAAGTAGATAAACTATTAAAACAAGCAAATCTTCATTTATCCAAACTTATGATTTAAATTTTTACTATAATGAATTTATCTTTTGATTTAACGTCTATTTTTTAATTTTTATATTTACACTTGTTTAATAAATTATATTTTCTATCCATTGTGAATATAACTTATTAAATAAACTTTTTAAGGAGGTGTTTTTTATGGGGTTTAGAGTAATTGATTTGTCTCAAGAAATTTATCAAGGCATGTCTGTTTTTCCAATGCATCAGCCTACTTTTATAATGACTAACATGACTCATGAAGAAAATATGAAAAAAACTGGTAGCAAAACTCTTGGATTTTCTGCTAGAAATTTACTTATAAGCGAACATGGAGGAACTCATTGTGATGCAGTGTGGGAATATAAACCAAGTGGAAAAACTATAGAAAATATGCCACTAGATTATTTTTTTGGAAGTGCTATTTGTATAGATTTAAGTGATATTTCTTATAGTAGGTATATTGAAGTTTCAGATATAGAAAATGCTTTGAATAAATCAAATTTACAAATTGAAAAAGGTGATATATTACTAATGTATACCGGACATTATGATAGAAACTTTAATACTTATAAATGGCAAACTGAGTATTCTGGGCTTAGTTATAATGCCGCTACATATTTAGCAAAATCTGGTGTTGTAAATATAGGCGTAGATGCGCCTGCTATTGACCATCCAGATGACTTAAATTTTTCAGGTCATTTAGTATGTGGTGAATATGATATTACCAATACAGAAAATCTATGCAACCTTGATCAATTAGTTGGCAAAAGATTTTTATACTTTGGATTACCTCTTAAAATAAGAGAAGGTTCAGGTTCACCTATAAGAGCAATTGCTCTTTTGGAAGATTAATACAAGTTAGTATCAAATTTTATATAGGAGGAGAATTTTATGAGTGAAAATAGTTCTTCTCAAAAGATTAAAAAT
Organism: Paraclostridium ghonii; assembly: GCF_023653455.1. Classification (GTDB taxonomy): domain Bacteria; phylum Bacillota; class Clostridia; order Peptostreptococcales; family Peptostreptococcaceae; genus Paraclostridium; species Paraclostridium ghonii. The sequence continues at coordinate 3,621 of NZ_JAKEDR010000047.1, read as the reverse complement.
AAAAATAACTCAGGATTACTTTACAAGATAGACGATAAACCAAATTTACAGCTTTCAATTCTTCTTGGTTTTCAACATATAGTTGCAGCTTTCGGTGGAATTGTAGCTGTCCCTTTAGTTGTAGGCCCTGCAATAGGTCTTGATGTTCAAACCACAGCTTTAATGGTTAGTGCAGCAATATTTGTTGCAGGCATTGCAACTGTGATTCAAGCTCATGGTGTTTGTAAAGTTGGGTCTAAACTTCCATGTATTATGGGAACTGATTTTACTTTTGTAGGTCCATCTATAGCAGTAGGCAGTTCTATGGGTCTTGCTGGAATACTTGGGGCTACCATACTTGGCTCTTTCATAGAAATGATTTTAAGTAGATTTATAAAACCTCTTATGAAATTTTTCCCACCAGTCGTTACAGGTACTGTAGTAACTTTAATAGGACTTACACTTATTCCAGTTTCTATGGATTGGTGTGCAGGTGGTGTGGGCTCATCTGATTATGGAAGTATTATAAATATTTGTATATCTTTAATAGTTATGATTATAGTAATAGGGTTTAATATATATGGTAAAGGCATTCTTAGTAGCGCATCTATTTTAATAGGAATGTTTGTAGGATACTTAATATGTATTCCTCTTGGATTGGTTGATTTTACTCCTATAAAAGAAGCAACTTGGGTAGGCATTCCTGGTATTCCTTTAGTATTAGAACATGGAATAAAGTTTAGTTTAGCAGGAGTAGCTCCATTTATAGTCGCATATTTAGTAACTACTATAGAAACAGTTGGATGTTTAATCGCTATAGGAGAAGCTTCTGAAAGAGAAACTTCAAGAGATGAAATAAGTAAAGGTGTTTTAGCTGATGGTGTAGGAAGTTTTATAGCTGGTTTTTTCGGAGCAGGTCCAAATACATCTTTCAGTCAAAACGTTGGTCTTATTCCTATAACTAAAGTTGCAAGTCGCCATGTAGTTGTAATGTCAGGAATAATTATGATGCTACTTGGTGTATTCCCCAAATTAGGGGCTTTAGTTGCATCTATTCCTAGTCCTGTTTTAGGTGGTGCTGGAATTGTAATGTTTGGAGTTGTTGCTGCTAGTGGTATCAAAACATTAAGTAGAGTTAACATGAATAATAGAAACTTAATTATAATTTCTATTTCACTAGCTTTAGGTCTTGGAATTACAACTAGACCAGATCTTTTAGTAAACCTTCCTAACAGTTTAAAAATGTTATTTGGCTCAGGTATAAGTACGGGTACTATATTTGCTTTAATTCTTAATTTAGTTTTAAAAGATACTGATAAATAAAATATAAATTTTCTAAAAAGAACTACCTTTCGTAAAAAAAGATAGTTCTTTTTAATTTCATTCAATTAATTTTTTATTATGAAATTTAAGAATTGTTTAAATTTTATTTACTTTTATGACACTTTACAGTATAATAGTTAAATATCTAATCAATTTGAATAAGGAGCGATTTAATGGAACTTACCAACATTAATGGAATCCTTACTCTTAATCTAAACATTGCTGCTACAATTGCATTAACGTGTTTTTTAATAATACTAGGTAAAACCTTAAAAAAACAAATTTTAATTTTAGATAGACTATGTATCCCTGCCCCAGTTATTGGAGGCATATTATTTGCACTTTTAGTTTTTTTACTTAATCAATTCAATATATTAAGCGTTGTACTAGATACTAGCTTACAATCTACTTTTATGGTGGCTTTTTTCACTACTGTAGGTATAGGTGCCAGCTTTAACCTTATAAAAAAAGGTGGAAAATCTGTACTTATTTATTGGATATTTTGTATAATACTTATATTTGCACAAAATATTATAGGATTATTTGGTGCAATGTTAACAGGACTTGATCCACTACTTGGTCTTATGTGTGGTGCAATTTCTATGGGTGGAGGACATGGTACTAGTGCAACTTTTGGTCCAACGCTAGAATCAATGGGAGTTGTAGGGGCTAATACAATAGGCCTTGCCGCTGCAACATTAGGTCTTATTTGTGGCGGATTTATAGGTGCCCCAACTTCAAAATTTTTAATTGAAAAATATAAATTAAAGCCAAATAAGTTTGTTTTAAGTGATTTACATAATCAAGTTAATAATGAAGATAATTTTAACGAAGAAGTAGCTGTATGTAAAGATACTACAGCATCATCAAAATTAGATTCTTCAGAGTTTATTAAACATATTTTTATATTAACTGCATGTATGTCTATAGGATATGTTGTTAGTAATTTTATTACTAGCATTACAGGTTATGCTTTACCTGAATATGTAGGTGGTATATTAGTTGCAATAACTTTTAGAAATGCTAATGATAAATTTAAGCTTGTAACTGTTGACTATTCATGTTTTGACCTTTTAGGTGATATAAGCTTAAATTTATTCTTAACTATGGCTCTTATGAGTATAAAACTTTGGGAATTAAAAACACTTGGATTACCTATGTTGATTATAGTTTTAATGCAAGTATTATTTATAGTTTTATTTACTATATTTATAATGTTTAGATTATTAGGTAAGGATTATGACGCAGCTGTAATGGTTGGAGGGTTTATAGGTCATGAACTTGGGGCTACTCCAAATGCACTTGCAAATTTAAATTCAATATGTAGTAGATACGGCTACTCAGAAAGAGCATTTTTTACAATACCAATTGTTTGTGCTTTCTTAATAGACTTAGTTGCTATACCTACTATAATAATGTTTATAAATATGTTATCATAAAACAAAAGGAGTCGTCTTTTAATTCAGACAACTCCTTTTGTTTTTAAAATATACTCGATTTATAAAAAACCATTTCCTAATAACAATAAAATTACTAAGAAATAGTTTTCATATTTAACAAAAAATTATATATTAATGTCCTCTACTCCATTGCTTAAAGATTCTTCAGCTAAAATAAAGTTTACAATTTTCTCCCCATATGGTAAACAAGTTTGTATAAAAGGACCTGTTATAAGCATAGCTATAACTGTTCCAAGACCTACAGTACCTCCTAATAAATATCCAGCAATCAAAAACGTAGCATCAAATCCCATTCTTATCCAACGATATTCTAATTTAATCTTATCTTTTATTATAAATGGTATTATATCATTTGGTGCCATACCTACATTAGTTGATGAAAGTATAGAAAATCCTATAGCTATTACAAGACACCCTAATACTACTAAAGCTATTTTCCCAGCATAACTACAATTTTGAATTTGGAAATATGAAACAACGTTTACAGCCATATCAATAATTGGGCCAATTCCAATAGCACATATGAAGGTACCTATTTTTATGTATTTTTTTTGAACTAAAAATATTATTGCAAACAATATTACTAATATTATTCTATTTGCTGTTCCAGTAGTAGCGTTTACCCCAACATTATTTAAAGTTAATGCTAAGCCTTGTGTAAAAATTGTAAATGGATCAGATCCTATATTTGTTCTTAAGTATAAGGCAACCCCAAATTGAACTATAGTCATTCCTATGAAAAATAATGTTAACCTTTTCACAGTATTTAAAAATTTATTCATTCATATACCCCCTAAGTATGTCTATTATTCCAATTGATTTTTAAGTTAAGTACTTGATTTATTGACTTTTAAAGAAT
>NZ_JAKEDR010000046.1 GCF_023653455.1 Paraclostridium ghonii | reverse complement strand
GGATAATAATATTACTAATAAAGAAGTGATAAGAATAAATGACAAAAAAACAGATCAAATTATAAAGTTTATAAAAGATATATTTCCATCTGAAAATTATATGGCAAGTGAAAAGAATAGTTCTATATACTCAAAGTCGAGTTTAATTCTAGAAAATTTAGGCATTGATACAAGTGATAAAGTTTCAGTGATTATAAGGGATATAGATAAAAATAAAGAAGAAGTAATGAGTTTAGGATATACTAATGATCAAGAGAAAAAATTTAATAACTATGAAATATCAAGTGAAAAAATTGAGAAGAATACTATTTACGTTAAGTTAGGTATTTGTGAAGAAAATGAGCAATTAGATAAAGTAGTTAAAGAATTGAAAAAATCAATGAAACATAGTGTCAAAAATGTGATTATAGACGTAAGAGATAATCCAGGAGGAAATTCTAACGCATGCAGTAAGCTTCTTGATGCAATAAATATTGTCCCAGGAAATTTTGGGGCTACAATCAGATTTTCAAAGTTGGCTCAAGAAAGGTTTGGATATGCAAAAAGTCATGGATATGTAATTTATGATAGACTAAATGAAGTAGTAAAAAATGAAGATATAAATTTATATGTATTGACAAATGAAAATACTTTTAGCTCAGCTCAGTGGTTAGCTACATGGATACAAGATGGAAAATTAGGAATTATTGTAGGGCAAGGCAGTAGCAATATGCCATCATCATTTGGAGATGGAATTACTTTTCAACTTAATAATTCAAAGATAGAATGTCAAGTTTCATATAAAAAATGGTTAAGACCAGATGTAAGCAAGGATAGTGAAAGAACTTTAGAACCTGATGTTAAGGTAGAATATAATAAAGATTCGTTAGAAAAAACATTACAATTAATTAACAGTTAAACATTTTATATAAAATCTAGATGAGTGGAACGTGTTGATTAGTTATATAGTAATCTTCATACACTAAAGCCTAAAAAGATTGGCTTTAATGTTACGTCAGATTATTATATAACTAATCATTTTAAAATTTAAAAAATTTTTAAATGATTTACATATTATTTATAATAATGGTTAATATATAATCAGACAGTTAATCAAGGTTAATTGTCCAACCAACACTAACTACGCAAAAGCTAGGCAGTGTCTAACCTTTTGGTAGTATCTTTGGAAGTGATGATTGGGTAGATATTTGAAAAAATATCATATTAAATATAATGAATCTATTAGACAACCTCAATCTATTAGAGTGCAACTAGTTTTAGTCTAATACCCAAAGGTTAGAATTATAGCTAAATTGCAAACTATGTTTAATAAAGCCAAAGAGGAAAAAGGATGTAATTAATATTACTCCTAAAAAAGCACTGATTTTGAAAGCTTATGCTATCAAATCAGTGCTTTTTGCTTTGTATATATTTTAAAAAACAATAAGCAATAGAAGTGTTTTATATGAAATATTTGCGGAACAAAGATAAATTTATATTGATATTATGATGAGCATTTGGTAGGATAATATTGGAAATTAAATACAGTTAAAAAATGGGAGGAAAATATGAGGCACAAAAGAGGAATAAAAAGCTTGACAATAGTAGCTATATCAGCAGGGTTGGTAATTCCAATTATGACCCCAATAGTTGCAGAAGCGGCGAAAAAGAATAATGCAACTGTTGATTTTCGTATTATGGCTACAACTGACTTACATGCTAACATAATGGATCATGATTACTTTACAGATAAACAAGATCCTAATATGGGTTTATCAAGGCTGGCAACTATAATAGAACAGTCAAGAAAAGAAGCAGATAAAGATTTAAAGAATAAAAATATAGACAATTCGATATTATTAGATAATGGTGACGTAATACAAGGAAATCCATTGTCCACAGTGCATGCAATGAATGAAGAAACAAAAGTTAAGCCAGGAGAAAAATATCCTTCTTATGAAGCATTAGATATACTACGATATGATGCAACTACCTTAGGAAATCATGAATTCAACTATGGTCTTGATTTTTTAAAGCAAATAACAAACAAAAAGGTAATGAAGACAAATGTAGTAAATGCTAATGTTTTAGATAATAATGGGAAGTATGTATTTAATCCCTACAAAGTAATAAATGAAACAGTAATAGATTCAAATGGCAAAAAACAAAAAGTTAAAATAGGGATAACTGGAGTTGTTCCACCTCAAATATTAAATTGGGACAAGCAAAATTTACAAGGTAAAGTTCAAGTTGAAGATATGAAAACTTCAGTTGAAAAAATAACTAAAGAATTAAAAGAAAAAGAAAAAGTTGATATAGTAATTGCTTTAGCACATACGGGTACAGGTGAAAGTGATGAACATATAATGAACTCTGAAAATGCAGCATATCAATTAACTAAAGTAAAAGGTTTAGATGTTGTAGTAGCAGGGCACTCGCATTCAACAACACAAACTGAAATAAATGGTGTTCAAGTTATACAACCGTCTAACTGGGGAAAAGAATTAGGAATTGTTGATTTAAAATTAGAACAAAAAGGAAAAACTTGGGTTGTTAATGATAAAGAAAGTAAAATAAGTAGAAAAAGTGTACAAGAATTAAAGCCAGAAAATAGTTCAATTATAACTAATAACAAGGATTTAAAAGCTGCACATGAAGCTACTCTTAAATTTATAAATAAACCTGTAGGTGAAACCACTAAAGATCTAAACAGTTTCTTCTCATTAGTATCAGATAATCCTTCTGTTGAACAAGTAGCACAAGCACAAAGATGGTATGCGAAAAATAAAATAGAACAAGGTCAAGATGAACTACAACCATATAAAAATTTACCTATACTATCTGCAGCAGCTCCATTTAAAGCAGGCGGAAGAGATTTTAATGATCCGACTAACTATGTTGACATAAAGTCAGGAGAACTTAAAATAAAAGATTTATCGAACTTATATATATATGATAACACTGTAAGTATATTAAAAATAAATGGGGCTCAAATAAAAGAATGGTTAGAAATGACAAGTGGAATGTTTAATACAATAGACCCTAACTCAGCTCAAGAGCAACAATTATTTAACACTGGATATAGATCATACAATTTTGATTCTATAGAAGGACTTACTTACGAAATAGATGTAACTAAAAAAGCTAAATATGATATTAATGGAAATACTATAAATAAAGATTCAGAAAGAATATCAAATTTAAAATATAATGGAAAAGAATTAGATTTAAATCAAGAATTCTTAGTAGTTACTAATAACTATAGAGCAAGTGGTAATTTCCCTGGGGTTAAAGATGCAAAATTAGTTTATTCATCACCAGATGAAAATAGACAAGCAATAATGGATTACATAAAAGAAAGTGGAACAATAACTCCTTCTAAAGATGATAACTGGAAAATTAAGACAGTTAATAGTAATGCTAAAGTATTATTTAACTCTCATAAAGATGGAGAAAAGTATTTAAATGAAACACCAAACGTAAATAAAGTAAAAGATTTAGAAAATGGTATGGCTGTTTATTCTTACAATTTAAGTAATGAAGAAAGTTCACAAAACACAGTAGATGTTCAGCTATTATCTTTTAATGATTTACATGGACAATTTGATGTAGACCCTAAGCTTGGAGGTGGAATAGACAATTTATCATCTCATCTAAAAAAATTACAAAGGGAAAATAAAAATACACTTACACTTTCAGCAGGAGACTCTGTAGGTGGAAGCCCAGCTGTTACAGCATTAAAGCAAGATCAACCAACTTTAGAAATACTAAAAGAGATGAACGTAGATATAGTAACAACAGGAAATCATGAATATGATGAAGGTATAAATGAATTAGCTAGAATAATACAAGGTGGGACTCATTCATCAGGTCTTGAATGGAAAGGTTCACAAGATTTAAATTGGATAAATGCTAACGTTGTAGCTAATAAAGATATGAAGTTTGGCAATAAAGAAGTAAAAAAAGGTGAACCAATATTAAAACCATACACTATAAAAGAATTTGATGGTGTAAAGGTAGGCGTAATAGGTATAGTTACAACAGATACGGCTAAAAAGGTTGTTCCAGCAGGTATAAAAGATGTAGATTTTATAGATGAAGTACAGGCTATAGATAAATACACTGAAGAACTTCAAAAGCAAGGTGTAAAAACTATAGTAGTATTATCTCATGTACCGGCATTAACAGATAAAGATACGGGAAATCTTGTAGACTTAGAAGGAAGCAGTGATATATATGATATATCTCAAAAGGTAAATGGTGAAGTTGATGTAATAATAGCAGCGGATAATCATCAATATGCAAATTCAGTAGTAAAAAGAGAAGGCAAAGATGATATAGTAGTAGCACAAGCATATTCTAAATCTACTAATATAGCTGATATAGATTTAGCAATAGATAAGAAAACAGGAGATGTAGTATCTTCAAAATCAAAAATATTACCTGTAGATCCAAAAAGTATGCCAGCAGACGAAACTGTTACACGCATGGTACAAAAAGCAAAAGAAGATGTTAAGCCTTTACTTGAAAGAAAAATAGGTTTTGCACAAGAATTTATATCAAGAGATATAGAAGGTGCAAATGGAGAATCAGAACTTGGAAGAATGATAGCAGAGGCTCAATTATGGTCAGTTAAAGAAAAAGGTGAAGATGTTCAAATATCAATGATGAATATAGGTGGAGTAAGATCTGATTTACAAAAAGGTGATATAACTTATGAAGATGTTTACACAATACAGCCATTTGGGAATGATTTAACAAAGCTTACATTAAATGGAGCACAATTAAAAGAAATTTTAGAAACTCAAAACATACATGACTGGGTAATAGGAATGCAACAAGGAAAATACAATAGACCAAGAATGTTACAAATAGAAGGATTTACATATGAGTGGCATCCAGAACTGGTTGATGGAAAATGGGTTTTAAAAGTGGATAGTATAAGCTTAAAGGATGAAAATAAAACATTAATTACTGATGATATGAAAATAAGTGCTGTAGTTAATATATTCTTAGCACAAGGTGGAGACGGTTTTGATACATTCAAAGATGTAAGTTATGAAGTTGTTATGGGAGATTTAGAAGCTCTTGAAAAGTACACTGAAGCATTTTCGAAATTAGATAATAATAATGATGGAACTCTAGGATTAAATAAACTAGATGTGAATAAGAATCCGAATATAATGAATTTAGATAAAAATTTTGATGGAAAAATTGATTAATTAAAGCTAAAAAGGTATCTCAAGCTAAATTATATAGCATGAGATACCTTTTTGTTTGTGAAAGGATTGATAACACTAGGGTTTAGAAGTTATTCCTTATATATTAATAAATTTAAGTTTTAAAAAGGTTTACATTTTGCAAAAAATAGACTTTTAAATAAATAGATAATAAATAATAACAGCACTAATCCAACCCGGGATGAAATTACTAAATGTTGGCCAATGGAATTAAATATAGTTTAGTAGTAATGAAAAAAGCACTTAATTTGCTTAGTATTATATAGTTTTGAGTTTATAAATTTCAATTGCTGTTTACTTATTTATTGTTTAAATTTTGGACATACTGAGTAGGTAGAGTTTTATTGTCAGTATAAACAATATTAATATTATTTAGAAGGAGTAAATTTATGTATAATTTTAATAAAGAAACAAAAAATGCTTCACCTTTTGTTGTGAAGAAAAATGAAGAAGTATACAATTTATTAGACTTTGATAATAGAAAAGACTTTGAAGATGCTAAAAAAGGGTTTATTGCTAATCTTGATGATAATCTTATTTATGATGATGATGGAAATGTAGTATATGATATTAAAATGAATTCTTTTGTAGATGAAATGGATGCACCAAATACTGTTAATCCTTCATTGTGGAGACAATGTAAATTAACTAATTATAGTGGACTATTTAAAGTTAGAGACGGTGTTTATCAAATAAGAAATTTTGACTTGGCTAACATTACAGCTATAAGAGGAAATACAGGCTGGATATTAATTGATGTTTTAACTTGTGGTGAAACAGCTAAAGCTGGAGTTGATTTATTAAAAAAACATGTTGAAGATTTACCAATTAAAGCTGTTATTTATACACATTCACATTTAGATCACTTTGGAGGTATAAAAGGAGTTGTTTCTCAAGAAGAAGTGGACAATGGAGAAGTAGAAATTATTGCTCCATATAATTTTACATTTGAAACTGGTAGCGAAAATGTTATTGCAGGTAATGCAATGGGAAGAAGGGCTCATTATCAAGCGGGATTCTCTCTTGAAAGATCATCTAAGAGTGGTGTAGGTTCAGGATTAGGATCAGGGGTTGCTACTGGCAAAGTTACTTTAATACAGCCAACACTCGAGTTAAAGGATGAACTTCATTCTAAACTTACTATAGATGGAGTAGATTTTGAATTTACAGAGTGCAATGAAACTGAAGCTGTTAGCGAGTTTGTAATGTTTGTACCTAAATATGAAACTTTATGCACATCAGAAGTTGCTTGCCATACTTTACACAATTTATTAACTCCAAGAGGGGCACAAATACGTTCTTCTTTAAAATGGGCAAGATCAATCGATAATATGATAAGACTATATGGAGATAGAACAGAGTATGTTGTAGCTTCTCATCATTGGCCTACCTTTGGACATTATGACTGTATAGATTTCTTAGAAAAACAAAGAGATATTTATTTGTATCTTCATAATGAGACAGTTAGATTGATTAATCATGGTGTAACTATTCGTGAATTACCTCATGAGTTTAAGTTATCAGAAGAACTTGAAAAAACTTGGCACACAAGGGGATACTATGGGCATATTAATCACGATGTAAAGGCAATTTATCAATTCTACCTAGGTTGGTATGATGCCAATCCGTCTACTTACTTAGAAGTACATCCTACTAAAGCTGGTGAAAATTTAATTGAGATGATGGATGGTGTTGATAATATATTAGATAAATGTAGTAAATATATGGATAAAGGTGATTTTTATTGGGTTGCTGAAGTTTTAAATAAAGTTGTATTTGCAAATCCTGATAATGAAAAAGCTAGATATATGTTAGCTGATGCCCTTGAACAAATCGGATATATGGAAGAATCTGGTGTTCGTCGTAATATGTATTTACAAGGGGCTTATGAATTACGTAATGGTGTTACTGTAAAAAGCGGGTTAGGATTACATGAAGATTTAATGCTTGGTTTAACACCTGAGCAAATCTTAGATTTTATAGGCATTAAATATAATTCTCAAAATGCTACTAATGAAAAAATTAAAATTAAATTTAATTTTATAGATTGCGATGAGACTAGAATATTAGAGCTTACTAAAAACAGAGTTTTAAATAACTTTAAAGGAAATGAAGATTCCATATTAACTATAAATGGTTCTAAACTTACAATTGTAGAATTATTCACAGCTTCTAATCCAAAAGATATGCTGGAATCTGGGAATGTAACTTTTGATGGAGATTTATCACAATTACAACTTTTAGCTTCTTCTTGTGATAATTTTGAATATAATTTCCCTATTGTAACACCTTAGATTAATTTGTTGTGCTAGTTAATTATGGATATATTAACTAGCACAATTATTTAACTTATGAATACTTTTAAAGAAAGGAAATGTATTAGATGGAAGCTATTTTGTATACTCTCATTCCAGTAGATCCTAGCATATCAATACCAGTTCTACTTATTATAATCTTTTTAATTTCATTTTTTGGCTCATTTATAGGTGGTATAACTGGATTAGGTGGTGGAATGTTAATAAAACCTATGCTTGGAAATATACTAGGTATGGCATCAACAAAAATCTCTTTATATTTATCAAAGTTTATATCAACATCTGTTGTATTTTCAATGTCTGCAAAGTCGGCCAATATGTATCGAAAATCAGGGTTTGAATATAATTTAAAGCTATTTTTGAACATTTCTATTGGATTAGTAGTAGGTATACTTAGTGTTGATTTATTACCTATTAAAATACCTGGAGATGTAGAGGTATTACTTCAAGGGATATTATATACACTAGTTTTCTTTTCTGTATTATTAAGAAATAAATATCCTAAGTTAAATTATTCAGATAATAGATTTAAGACTATTTTAATTGGTTTCATAATAGGATTTTTATCTTCATTTTTCGGTATTGGAGGAGGAGCGATTAAAGTACCTTTTTTCTTAATATTTTTTGCTTTGCCTATGAAACAAGCTGCAATTTATTCATTTCTTGTTAGTTTAGTAACGGAACCTTTAAAGTTATTACAGTATGGGGTTCATATTTTAAAGTTTCCTGAAATTGGGCCTGATGCATTAAAAGTATCAATTTTACTTGGACTAATATCTGTTCCTGCTGCAATATTAGGAGCTGCACTTGGTGTTTCCATTCAGAAAAAATCAAGTGATAGATTTATTGCAAATTCTTTTAATGCTGTAATTATATATTTTGCTATTATTTCAATAGTTTCAGGTATTTCTATGTTAAATGGAAAAGGGCCTGTTAGTATATTTCTTATTTTTTAAATTACTATTAACTCATCTTAAATATAAATTGTTTAAAGTATATGGATGAGTTATATAATAATCTTCCTTTACTAAAGGCTAAAGAGCGTGGCTTTAAAGTTACGTCAGATTACTATATAACTCATCTATTAAAAATTAAAAAAATTTTAATAAAATGCATATTATTTATAAGAATGGTTAATATATAATCAAGGAGTTAATGAAGGTTAACTCCCAAACCAACACTACTATTCAAAAGCTAGATGATTTCTAACCTTTTGATAGTATCTTTGGAAGTGATGGTTGACTGGATATTTGAAAAGATATCATATTAAATATAATGAATCTACTAGATAACCTCAATCTACTAGAGTGCAACTAGTTTTTAGTCTAATACCCAAAGGTTAGAGTTATAGCTAAGTTGGAAACTATATTTAATAATAGTCAAAGAGGAAAAGGATGTAATTAATATTACTCCTTAAAAAGCACTGATTTTGAAAGCTTAGGCTATCAAGTCAGTGCTTTTTTAATTACAAACTAAGTATATATGTTTTTTTGCAAATAAAATATAAATACTTAGTTTAAGTAAAGCATAAGTTTTTATTTATATTTACTACAAATTAGACTTATGAAGGTAGTAAAATAAATCATTTGAAATTATAATTACTTTAAATATCAATTAAACGTAGAGCTATCAATTTAATAGTTTTTGTATGATCTCTTCAATAAAAATAAATAAAATTGTTCTTGTTTTTTCATATGGGGCTAATTTATTATTTTGTTTGAATTTACTTAGATACATTATATTTGACGCATAAGGATAATTATTATTATTATACTCTTCAAATATTATTAAAATTTCACCTTTTTTTTGATTTACAATATTACAAACATTTTCAAATGATGAGAATTTTCCTGTAACAGAAAATATAATAAATAATGTATCTGAATCTACAACATTTTTAATTTGAATTTCATCGTTTATTGCTAATACAGTTTTAGAGGTACACATTCTCAATTTATATTCAAGATATTGACAACAAATAAAAGAAGGTCCTAGTCCATAAATTACAATTTTATCAAATTTAGATATCTTTTCAATGAACTCAGTTACTATATTTTCATCAAAACTTTTAATATAGTTATTTAGTCTATTAAGCTCATCAGAATATGATTTATCATCAAGCTCACTAAGTTCCCCTCTACAAAATTTAATAAAATCTTTATAGTTTTTAAATCCTAATTTTTTTACAGTCTTTGAAATTTTAGAAGAAGATACTTCACAAATCTCACTTGCTTTAATTATATTAAGATTTTTATCATCTTGAACAGCTTTAAATATAGTTTTATAGAGTCTACGTTCTAGTTGGTTTAAATTATCCCAATTTATATTAATCATTAATAATACTCCCTCTTTTCATATTTTACCTAATATGTAAATAACTATGACAATTAATATAATACGATATAATCATTTTTAAATCTAGTACATTTTTAATAATGGAAAATTTTCCATTATTAAGCTTAAAAAGGGTAAAAAAATTAAAATTTTCCTAGAAAAACGTTTACAAAAAATAAAACTCATAATATAATCAAATTAATAAAAAACAAATAACAAAAAATTTTGCTATTAAATTTACTAAATATACATAGGAGGAATGAGCATGGTAAATGAAAAAACAGCAATAACAGATTTTAATATGGATTTTTTTAGTCTGAAAGGTAAAAATGCAATAGTAACTGGAGGCAATTCTGGATTAGGACAAGGATTTGCATTAGCATTAGCTAAAGCTGGAGCAAATATTTTCGCTGTTAGTATCATGGATGATAATGAAGAAACTAAAAAGTTGATAGAAAATGAGGGAGTTAAATATCACTTAATGATAGCTGATATAACTGAAGAAGGAGCTTGTAAAAAAATAGCTGACAAATGTGTAGAAGTGTTTGGGAAAATAGATATATTAATGAATAATGCAGGAATATGCATATGTGAAGAAGATGTTACGAGATTTGATAGATTAAAATGGGATAAAATGATACACATAAACTTAACTTCTGCTTTTGAACTATCTCATGAAGTAGCAAAATATATGATACCTCAAAAAAGTGGAAAAATAATAAGTACGTGTTCTTTATTTTCATATTTAGGGGGACAATGGTCACCAGCATATTCAGCATCAAAACATGGTATTGTAGGATTTACAAAAGCTTATTGTGATGAATTAGCACAATTTAATATACAAGTAAATGGAATAGCACCAGGATATTTTGCCACAGAGATAACACAGCAAACAAGATCAAACCCTGAAGCTAATCAAAAGGTATTAAATCATATACCTGCTAACAGATGGGGTAATGTTCAAGATTTAATGGGAGCTATGGTATTTTTAGCATCTGATGCATCAAACTATATAAATGGAACAGTTATAAACGTTGATGGAGGTTATTTAGTAAGATAGTAAAGAAAATTAAAAAGCAAAATTAAAATTAATAATACAGGGGGAAAGTTTATAATGAGTGAATTAACGAAAATGATAACAAATGAAGAGATAGTAACTTTATTAAAAGGTTTTTTAAATGAAGATCAAATAAATACGGATATAGATGCATTATATGATGCATCATCTGATAGATATAACAAATATGCCAAGGCAAAGGGTGTACTTCCTGTACCTCTACCAACAGCAATAGTATATCCCAATTGTACAGAAGACGTAAAAAAAATATTAGAATTTTCTAATGAGCATTCAATAAACGTTATACCTCGTGGTGGGAAAACTGCTACAGAAGGTGGACTTGAAAACTGGAAAGAGCAAGCTATAGTTGTAGATGGATCAAAAATGGGCAATATAATAAACATTGATACATACAATATGCAAGCAACAGTACAATGTGGAGTGAAATTACAAGATTTAGAAGATGAAGTTAGAAAGTTAGGATATACAACAGGACACTCTCCACAATCAAAGCCAATAGCTCAATATGGAGGATTGGTATCTACTAGAAGTATAGGGCAATTTTCTACACTGTATGGAGGTATAGAAGATATGGTCGTTGGGCTTGAATGTGTATTCCCAGATGGACATGTATCTAGAATAAAAAATGTATCTAGACGTGCAGGAGGACCAGATATAAGACATATAGCAATTGGAAATGAAGGAACTTTATGCTATATAACAGAGGTTACAGTAAAATTGTTTAAACATTATCCAGAGAATAATGAATTCCATGGATACTTAATAAAAGATGTAGATACAGGAATAAAAATATTGAGAGAAATAATGGCTAATGGTTATAGACCATCTGTAGCTAGAGTTTATTCAGAAGAAGATGCAGCTCAGCATTTCTATCATTTCCACGATAATAAATGTGTACTTGTATTAATGGCAGAAGGGCCAAAGGGAATAGTTAAAGCTACTTCTGAAGGAATAAAAGAAGCTGTAGAAAAGTTCAATGAAGGTATTATAGAAAGAGTAGATGATATTTTAATTGAAAATTGGTTCAATCACTTAAATTGGAGTGAAAAGGATATAGAAGATGAGATACAAGGAATGCTTGAAAATGATTCTCATGCAGGATTTACAACAGAAATATCTTCTAACTGGAAAGATATAACACAAATATATTACAATGTTATGAATCGTGTAAAAAATGAATTTGATAGAGCAGAGGACTTGACTATGCTAGGAGGACATTCTTCTCATAGTTACATAAATGGAACAAATATGTACTTTGTTTACAATTATAATATAAATTGTGCTCCAGAAGATGAAATGAGATTATATCATCATCCAATACAAAAAATAATTGTTGAAGAAACTTTAAAATTAGGAGGGTCTATGTGTCATCATCACGGTATAGGTAAATATCGTAATGAATGGACTCATGAAGAGCATGGGACAGCACTATATATGTTAGAAAAATTAAAAGAAGCATTTGATCCAAATGACATAATGAACTATGGGAATATATTCTATAAAGAAGAAGGAGCAAAATACCAAAAATAGTATATGTCTAAATGTATAAAGTATAAGTGCATAATTTATTTGTACTTATACTTTATATAAATTAGAAATTCAATTAGGATGGAGAATCAAGATGGGAAAATATATAATTGGTGTTGATAATGGATCTCAGAGTACAAAGGTTTCAATATTCGACTTAAAGGGAGATGAGGTTGCTTTTGGAAGTTGGAAATTAAAGGATAACTTAACTCCTGAACCGGGGATTGTGGTTCACCCGGATGATGATTTATGGGATAGTATCAAAATGGCAATAAAAAAGTGTTTAGAAAATTTTAATGGCGATAAAAATGACATTATTGGAATGGGAATATGTACCATAAGATGTTGTAGAGTGCTTCTTAAAGAAGATGGATCTTTAGCTCATCCGATAATAAGTTGGATGGATACTAGAATGAAGGATCCATATAAACATGAAGATTACAATGTAAAGTTTGTTACAAGTACCACAGGGTACATATCAAATCGATTAACTGGAGAGTTTACAGATTGTGGGTCAAACTGTGAATTTGGATGGCCTCTAGACTTAGAAAAATTACAATGGTCAGAAGATGATGAAGTTATAAAGTCGTGTGGATTAAAAAGAGAAATGCTATTTGATGTAGTAAAACCAGGAGAACTCCTTGGGAGATTAAAGCCAGAACTTGCAAGGGAGTGGGGGTTACCTGATAAATTACCTGTAGTAGCTTCTTCAAATGATAAAGCAGTTGAAGTTTTAGGATCAGGTGTAAATACAGAAAATAGAGTAATGATATCTTTAGGAACATTTATTTCAGCTATGTTATACAGAGAAAATATATATGTAGGAAATCCTAAGAGCTTTTGGACAACTCTTGCGTGTGTACCACACAAATATGTATATGAATCACATGGAATAAGAAGAGGAATGTGGACGGTAAGCTGGTTAAAAAATATACTAGGTGAAGAGATAACTATAGAAGCTAAAAAACTAGGTTTATCAGAAGAGGATTACTTAAACTTAAAAGCATCTCATATACCGGCTGGAAGTGATGGGCTTATAACTATACTTGATTGGTTAGCAACTTATACAGAGCCATATAGAAAAGGTATTATGATAGGGTTTGATCAAAGACATACAAAATTCCATATGTATAGATCTATACTTGAAGCTATTGCTTTTGGGATAAAAAACAATGTATGTGACATGATTGATGAAGTGGGTGTAAAGCTTGATGAAGTTGTAGTAATAGGTGGAGGATCTAAGAGTGATCTTCTTATGCAAATAATTGCAGACCAATTTAACTTAAAAGTACTAAGACAAGAAGGAAGCAGCTGTGGAGCACTTGGATCAGCAATGTGCGTTGCAAAATATGCAGGTATTTATAAAACGTTTGATGAGACTATAGAAAATATGGTTAGAACAGAAAAGATATTTATACCAAATAAAGAAACTCATAAGTTATACGATAGGATAAATAATGAAGTAATTAAGAATGTAAGAATACATACTGATGAAGTTTTAAAATGTTCACACCCTATATTTAAATAATATAATATCAAAATAAATAAAAGGAGGTTCCCTCCTTTTATCTTTACATTGGGGGAAGATATGAAAATCGCAGTTTTAGTAAAAGTAGTACCAAATGTAGATAATTTTAAATATGATTATGAAAAAAATATATTAATTAGAGAAAACGTAAAAATGGTTGTAAATCCAGATGATGCATGTGCAATAGAGTATGCATTGAAGTTAAAAGAAAAAAATAAAGATACAACTGTAGAAATTATTACTATGGCACCAAAGAGTGTTACACCAATATTAGTGGATTTATTAAGACGACATATAGATAAAGCTACACTTATAAGTGATAAGGAGTTTCAGGGAAGTGATACTTATGCAACAAGTATAATACTTTCTAGTTATATAAAAAATGAAAAGTATGATTTAATACTAGGAGGAACAAATTCATTAGATGGAGATACAGGTCATGTACTTAATCAAATAGCACAATATCTAGATATATGGAGTTTTTCAAATATATTAAATTTTGATGTAAATGAAAAGTATATTAAATTTAAAGCTACAGTAGATGAAGACATAATAGAATGTGAATATGATTATAGTGAAGAAAAAAGTGTAATTTTAGGAATTTCAAGAGAAAGTAAGATTAAATTAAGGTATGTGAGATTTGATGATTTAAATTTAGATGTAAGCAATAAAATTCAAGTTGTAGATAATGAAAATCTTAAGGTAGATAAAAGAATTGTAGGATTAAATGGATCACCGACAAAGATAAAAAAGACCTTTACAAAAACTTACTCCAAATCAGAAAAAGACATTGTAAAAAACGATGAAGAAGGAATACAAAAAATTTACGATTTATTGAAAAGTAAGGGAGTAATTAAGAATGTATAAAATAATGATTTATTTAGAAAATGATTCTATACATGATTGTTTAGATTTAATAGGAGCTGCCAATATAATAGGTAGTAAAAAAGAAGAATATGAAATTTATGGTATAGGTTTAGATATAAATGAAGAAAAATGTAAAAATAAGTTAGATTACTTGATAAATATAAAAGATGAAATTTTAAAATACGACGTAATGAATATATCAAAATATATAAAAAATATAACCGACGAATACAAGTTTGATGCAATTCTTATAAATGCAAATGATATTGGAAGAATGATAGCACCAAGAGTAGCAATGGCTTTAAAAACAGGCATAGTAGCAGATGTAACAGAATTAGAAATTGAAGATGATGAATTAGTAATGATAAGACCAGCATTTGATGGGAAAATAATAGCTGGGATAATTTGTGAAAAAGATAAAGTTATTATTAGTAGCGTTAGATCGGGAATTTTTAAATACGATGGAATGAATGATAAAAAAACTAAAATAATAAATTATAATTCTTTGAAACAAGGGAAACAAAAACTAAGGTTAATATCATCTATAAAAAAATCTCAATCAGAAGATATAAGAGAAAGTGATTTTTTGATATCTTTTGGTGGGGGTGTTAATTCAGATTTTGAAAAAATATATAAACTAGCAAGCTTATGTGGTGCTAAAGTTAGCGCGAGCAGGAGAGCTGTGGACAATAAATATGCTCAAAGAAATATACAAGTTGGACAATCAGGGAAAATAGTATCTCCAAAAGTTTATATTGCATTAGGTATATATGGAGCGATACAACATATAGAAGGGCTTAAAGATGTTGAAACAATAATCAGCGTTAATACAGATCCTAAGTCTGCAATATGTTCTTTATCAGATATTGTTGTTCATGGAGATGCAATAGAATTTGTTGAAAAGCTAACAAAGAAAATGGAAGATGAACATAAATAATAAAAGATAATTTAAATGTCAGATATTCATATTACTCTAATAAAAATTCTATATAATTTTAAAAGATAATATCTCTGAAAATAGAAAATATGGAAAATTCTAAATGTTTGAATATTATGATGTAATCTTTAAAAAGATAATATCTTTGGAAAAAGTTTTAGAAATGTGGATTGCAAATTTACATTTAAAGGCAAAGTAGCATAGGAAGAAATTCATTATATAGGGGGAGCCAATATGAATAGGAAAATACGTTTATGGGTAGTTTTACCACCATCAATTTTAATAATGATATCTGTTTTGCTAAATATATTTATTCCAAATATATTTTTAGAAACTGTAAATTATTTGAATAATAAAATACTGGATATATTTGGAAAATCCTATAGTATAGTGGGAATAGTAATGCTTCTATTATGCATTATTATATATATACACCCAATATCAAAAACTAAAATTGGGGGGGAAAATGCTAAACCTATATTGAAAAAATATACTTGGTTTGGAGTAGCTTTATGTACGAGTGTAGCAGCAGGTGTACTATTTTGGGCAATAGCAGAACCTCTTTATCATATGACGCAACCTCCTAAATTTTTAGGGATTGCACCAAATTCAAAGGAATCAGCTATATTTGCTATGTCAACTATGTTTCTTCACTGGTGTTTTACACCTTATGCTATATATACTGTACCATCTGTATTATTTGCATATATGTATTATAATAAGAAAAAATCTAATAGTTTAAGCTCAATTGCATCTCCATTAATAGGTGATAAGTTAGCAAATAAGTTGTCTCCTTTTATTGATGGGCTAGCCTTATATACTTTAATACCAGGTATGGCATCTTCGTTAGCTACGGGAATACTAACTATATGTGGAGGAATTAACTATATAACAGGTATAACTATAAATACAATTATGATATTTATAGTTATGGCTATAATAGTTTCAATGTTTATAGTTTCGTGTACTACTGGGCTAACTAATGGGATTAGAAAACTATCTAATTTAAATATAATAATGTTTGGATTATTAATTTTAATTGTATTGATATTTACGGATTTAGGGGCCACAGTAAAACTAGGAGGAAAAGGTTTTACTTCTTATGTATCAAATTTTGTGCAAAATAGTACGCTAGCAGCAGCTCATCCAGAAGATAGTTGGGGAAAATCGTGGACAGTATTTTATTGGTGTAACTGGATGGCGTGGGCACCTATAACAGCTTTGTTTTTGGGAAGAATATCTTACGGATACACAATAAGAGAAGCTATATTTGTAAACTTTATAGCACCTGCACTTTGTGCTATAGTATGGATTACTATATTTAGTGGAAGCGTAATAAATATTCAACTTAATGACAACACATTAGGAAATATGCTTATTCAAAGTGGAGCAGAATCTGCTGTATTTAAGTTTTTAGAAATAGTTCCTCTATCCAGAGTTATAATTCCTTTATTTGTAGCAGTTTTATTTATATCTTTAATAACTGCATGCGATTCAACAACAGCTTCAATGTCTAATCTATGCTACTCAGGGATAAAAAAAGTAGAGGATGAAGCAAGTATAGGCATTAAAATTTTTTGGGGAGTACTAGTAGGGTTGTTAGGTTTTATAATGTTATCCACCAATGGAATAGAAGGGATAAAAATATTATCAAGCATAGGAGGATTACCTGGATTAGTAATACAAGTAGTAACAGGATTATCTACAATAATTTTACTGATAAATTTTAAAAGAGAAAAGAAAAATGAAACCAAAGTAGAAGAAGAAAAAATAAAAAGTTCGTAAAATATTTTATTGGAGGTATAAATTCATGAATAAGCTTAAGAGCAATAGATGGTTTATAGCAATACTTATAGGAATTGCCGGAGGAATAAGTTTTGAACTTGCGTACCTTAAATACAACTATCAACCAGCCATGCAATCTTTAATGGGGCTTACAAGTACACAAGCTGGAATATTGATGAGTGTATATGGATTTTGCGCTATGATTCTTTATGCACCAAGTGGTATAATTGCTGATAAGTTTAATCATAAAAAGCTTATTTCGTTTTCAATGGCAATTACCGGAATTCTAGGTTTTGTAATGGCAACGTATCCACCTTTTTATGTTTTGATAGCTATACAAGTATTATGGGCCTTTACAACAGTACTGTTTATGTGGTCTGCAACTATAAAGTCCGTATCTATGTTAGGTAGTAGAGAAGAACAAGGAGCACTACTAGGCTTATCCGAAGGAGCTAGGGGTGTAGGCTGTTTGATAGCAGCATTTTTAACTTTATGGATATTTAAGAAATTTGGAGCAGAAAATAACATATTTAGTTTAAAAGCAGTTTTAATGACATATGGAGTAATAATGATAGCTTTAGCTATTTTATGTTGGTTATTTGTTCCAGATGGAGAAGAATTTAAAAAAGAAAAAATTAATACAGAAAAATCTAAATCATTAACAATGTCAGATATTATATATGTTTTAAAATTAAAAACTACATGGTTATGTAGTGCTATAATATTTGGAGTTTATGTCGTATATGCTTGTCTTAGCTATACGTCAAGTTATTTAATTGATGTATTTGGTATGACTATGGTTACAGCAACTTTTATAGGTATGATTCGTAATCAATTTATGCGTACTGTAAGTCCGCCTCTTGCAGGACTTGTAACAGCTAAAACAAGTTTAAAATCTCCAACAAAAATTTTATTAATAGCAGCTGTTATAAATTTTATATCGTTAGTGATATTATTTATTGCACCTACTAAGCAGTCTTTATTGATTCCTATGATAGGAGTTGTTTTAGTATCATCTATATGTGTATATGTGTCAAGGGGAATGTATTTTGCAACTATAGGAGAAGTTAATACCCCAATTAATATAACAGGAACAACTATAGGCGTGGCATCGGTTATAGGATTTTTACCTGATGCATTTATATATATAATAATAGGAAACTGGCAAGATACTCTTCCAGTAATTCAAGCATATAAAAATATTTGGATACTTGGCGCATGCGCAACTATTATAGCAATAGTAGCTTCTATATTGTTGATTAATGAAATTAAGAAAAATAATCTAGAAAATAATGAAGTAGTTGTAGAATAGGTTAATATTGCGTCACTAAAACCTAAAGAGCACGGCTTTAACATTACGTCAGATTACTATATAACTCATATATTAAAAAAATTTAAAAAAAATACATATAATTTATAAGAATGGTTAATATATAATCAAGGAGTTAATGAAGGTTAACTCCCAAACCAACACTACTATTCAAAAGCTAGATGATTTCTAACCTTTTGATAGTATCTTTGGAAGTGATGGTTGACTGGATATTTGAAGAAATATCATATTAAATATAATGAATCTACTAGATAACCTCAATCTACTAGAGTGCAACTAGTTTTTAGTCTAATACCCAAAGGTTAGAGTTATAGCTAAGTTGTCAACTATATTTAATAATAGTCAAAGAGGAAAAGGATGTAATTAATATTACTCCTTAGAAAGCACTGATTTTGAAAGCTTAGGCTATCAAGTCAGTGCTTTTTATATTATCAACAAGAATAATCATATGGAAAAATTAATTAAATAACTATATAGATTTTAATTGGAAAATTATGAAAATATATAAAATTAAGAAAAATTTAAGGTTAAATTAACTTCAATTTAAGGTTTAAACTTTAAAATATAGCTATAGCTTAATTAAAGGAGATGATTTTTATGAATATTAAAATATATAAAAAGCTAGCTATAGTATTGACATTATCATTTGTCGTTTTTAGTGCTACAGGATGCCAATCAATAGATAACCAGAGTATGATTGATAAAACAGATTCTCAAAAAGATTACTCAATTTCAGCTATAACAGAGGATATAGCATCGGCATTCAAAACTATTGCTTCTGATATTATTGGTTTTACAAAAGGATTTGTAGGAGATGAAGACTTTAGAAAACAAGAGATAGAAAAAATAAAGGAATTACCCCAAAATATTAAAAATAATATTAATATATTTGAAAAAACTTCAGATGGTATTGAATTAAATGAAGATAATGGTGTGGTTAAAGGGGTGTCTGATTCATACCAAAAAGTTAAGGATTCAGTAGGTGGATTTATAGAGAATATTAAAAAATAAAAATAAATAATATGAAGCTTAAAAAGCTGTTGCATTAAAAAATAATGTAACAGCTTTTTTGAGTAGAATCTAAGTATATTTATTTGAGTATTAACTTTTTCATAGTTATAAGTTAAAAAACGATATTCGACTATATAAAACAATAATCGATAAATATTATTTTTTTACATAATATATTGACAGATTATGACAAATGTAGGAAAATAATGTTAAAAAATAGTCTAATATAGATTTTAAAGTTATTTATTAAAAATAGTCAAACATTATTTTGAAGTTTATATTAAATAAAAAATTAGGAGGTATTTATTATGGCAGGACAAATAAGGATTACTCCAGATGATATGAGAACACGTTCATCTGAGTATACAAGACAATCAGAAACTTTTCAAGAAGTTGTAAACACAATGCAGCAATTATTAAATCAACTTCAAACTGAATGGGAAGGGGCTTCATCACAAGCATTTGAACAAAGATTTGAAAGCTTAAAACCAAGTTTTCAAGCTACTAAAGAGTTAATTGATGAAATAGCAGCAAATTTAATGTCAACAGCAAACTCTCTAGAGCAATTAGATTCAGATATTGCTTCTAAAATAGGTGGCTAAAAAATGCAACACTATACTATACGATTTTAAACTCTATAGTATAGTGTTTTTTTGAGAGGTAGAGTATGAAGAAAAAAATTTGTAGCTTGTTTTTTATTTTTTTTATGTTACCAGTTAATATATTTGCATCAGAACTGAACCTAGATCCAGATGTTTTGAAAAATAAAAATGAAACATCTGCTTCTATTACGGATATATATAAAATACCTGTGTTTTCAAATAAATATAAAGAGTATATAGAAAAAAAAGATAGAGAAAAGGAATCAGAGAAAAATAATATATTAGAAAATTTATTTGATAATGCTCAAATTAAATCTATAAATTCTAGAACAAATGAAAAAGAAGCGCTATTTAAAGAAAGTAAAGTTGTGAAAAATTCTACTGAAACAAACAAGATAAGCAAAATTATTCCTATACTAGGTATGATTTCATTTTTTTTATTTTCTGTAGCTATAGTTTTAACAACTAATCTGTATTATAAAAACAAGAAAGATAAGGATGATATTAATGTACATTACAATAACCTTGAAAATAAATGATAAAAGTTACGATTTAAAAGTAGATAAGAGACAGAGAATAATAGAGTTTTTAAAAATAGTAAATGAATCCTTAAATTTAAATATAAATACAAATGAAATTAACTTTATAAAGTCAGTAACTTATAAAAAACAAATTAGTGTATTTTTTTCATTTGAAGAAAGTGAAATATTTACAGGCAATATACTAGAAATTAATTAGAAAGGATATTCATATGGAAGATAGACTTATTGAAACAAAAAATATATCAGAATTAAACGCAAAATCTGATATTGAATATAAAAAATTAATGATCAAAGATAATCGTTTTTTACCTTGCCAAATATATATTGAAGA
>NZ_JAKEDR010000045.1 GCF_023653455.1 Paraclostridium ghonii | reverse complement strand
AAATTATATAAATAATTTATATAATCGATAAAAATAATTATATTTGTATAAAAATCCTTATTAAATTTTATAAATAAAAAAAGTTGAAGACATTTTTTAATCTTACAACTCAATTATATAAAGGGGGAATACCAATGAACAAAAAAGTTTGTGAAACTAATCACGTAATTGTAGATGGACCTGAATCTTTAGCTATTAAACTAGCTCAAATTAAAGAAGCTCAAAAAATATTTGCAACTTATACCCAAGAACAAGTTGATAAAATATTTTTAGCTGCAGCAATGGCTGCAAATCAACAAAGACTTCCTTTAGCAAAACTTGCACACGAGGAAACTAATATGGGTATAGTAGAAGACAAAGTTATAAAAAATCACTTTGCTTCAGAATATATATACAATACTTATAAAGATGTAAAAACTTGCGGAGTTATAGAAGAGGATCCAGCTTTTGGTATAACAAAAATAGCTGAGCCAATAGGTGTTATTGCTGCAGTAATTCCTACTACAAATCCAACTTCAACTGCAATATTTAAAACTTTAATAGCTTTAAAAACTAGAAATGGTATCATAATTTCACCTCACCCTAGAGCAAAAAAATCAACTATTCAAGCTGCAAAAGTAGTTCTTGAAGCTGCTGTAAAAGCAGGTGCTCCAGAAGGAATTATAGGTTGGATAGATGTACCATCTCTTGAAATGACAACTACTATAATGGAATCTGCTGATATTATATTAGCAACTGGTGGTCCTGGTATGGTAAAATCAGCATACTCTTCAGGTAAACCTGCAATAGGTGTTGGTGCTGGGAATACGCCTGCAATAATAGACGATAGTGCGGATATAGAAACTGCTGTAAACTCAGTTTTACTTTCAAAAACATTTGATAATGGTATGATATGTGCTTCTGAGCAATCTGTTGTAGTTTTAAGTGGAGTTTATGAAAAAGTAAAAGCTGAATTCGTAAAACGTGGAGCTTACCTTTTAAATAAATCTGAAACAGAAAAAGTAAAAGGTGTTATATTAAATGCAAAGGGAGGCTTAAATGCAGATATAGTAGGTCAACCAGCATATAAAATAGCTGAACTAGCAGGTCTTACAATACCTAAAGAATCAAAAATACTACTTGGAGAAGTTGAATCTGTTGATATATCTGAACCTTTTGCTCATGAGAAATTATCTCCAGTACTTGCAATGTACAAAGCTAAAAATTTCGATGATGCAATAGCTAAAGCTGATAAACTTGTATTTGATGGTGGATTAGGTCATACATCTTCTATATATATAGATACAATAACTCAAGCTTCTAAACTTGAGAAATTCAGAAATACTATGAAAACTTGTAGAGTTTTAGTTAACACTCCTGCTTCTCAAGGTGGTATAGGAGATTTATATAACTTCAAACTAGCTCCATCTTTAACACTTGGATGTGGTTCTTGGGGAGGAAACTCTGTATCTGAAAACGTAGGAGTTAAACATTTAATAAATATAAAAACTGTAGCTGAAAGGAGAGAAAATATGCTTTGGTTTAGAGCCCCAGAAAAAGTTTATTTCAAAAAAGGTTGTTTAGGAGTTGCTCTTAAAGAGCTTAAGCATGTAATCAAAAAACAAAGAGCCTTTATAGTTACAGATACTTTCCTTTATCAAAATGGATATACAAAAGGTATAACTGATTCATTAGATGAAATGAATATTAAACACCATACATTCTATGATGTTGCTCCAGATCCAACTTTAGATACTGCTAAAGATGGTGCTAAAGCTATGGCTGACTTTAAACCTGATGTAATAATAGCCGTAGGTGGTGGTAGTGCTATGGATGCTGCTAAAATCATGTGGACAATGTATGAACATCCAGAAATCGACTTCAAAGATTTAGCAATGAGATTTATGGATATAAGAAAAAGAGTTTATGAATTCCCTACAATGGGTGAAAAAGCTTACTTTGTAGCTATACCAACTTCTGCTGGTACTGGTTCTGAGGTTACACCTTTTGCAGTTATAACAGATCAAGATACAGGAATTAAATATCCTTTAGCTGATTATCAATTAATGCCAAACATGGCAATAGTAGATTCTGACTTAATGATGAGTATGCCAAAAGGTTTAACTGCAGCTTCTGGTATAGATGCTTTAACTCATGCTTTAGAAGCTTATGCATCTATGTTAGCAACTGATTATACAAATGGTTTAGCTCTTCAAGCTGTTAAAGGTATATTTGAATATCTACCAAGAGCTTACGAAAACGGTGCAACTGATCCTGAAGCTAGAGAAAAAATGGCTAATGCATCTACAATGGCTGGTATGGCATTTGCAAATGCATTCTTAGGAGTTTGTCACTCTATGGCTCATAAATTAGGTTCATTCCACCATATACCTCATGGTGTTGCAAATGCACTTTTAATAAATGAAGTTCTTAAATTCAATGTATCTCCTGCTCCTATTAAGATGGGTATTTTCCCTCAATACAAATACCCTCAAGCTTTAGAAAGATATGCTGAAATAGCTTCATTCGTAGGTATTAACGGAAATTCTAATGAAGATAAATTTAATAAATTACTAGTTAAAATAGATGAATTAAAAGCTGCTGTAGGAATCCCTAAAACTATAAAAGATTGTGGAATAGATGAAAAAGTATTCTTAGAGAGCTTAGATGAAATGGTTGAACAAGCATTTGACGATCAATGTACTGGTGCTAACCCTAGATATCCTCTAATGAGTGAAATCAAAGAAATGTTCTTAACTGTTTATTACGGAGAAAATGCAAAAGCAGAAAAAAAAGTTAAAGAATTAGAAACTGTAAAATAAATTGTACTTTAGATTAATTATATTTTATATAAAAAGAGCCTCAACTTAAAGTTGAGGCTCTTTTATATTTATAATGAAATTTATGGATTACTATTTTAAATCGTTAGATATATCAGTAAATATTACTCCAAGTGCATGAGCTCCTGCATCTGGGTGCCCTAAACTTCTTTCTCCAACAGTTCCTGCTCTACCCATACGAGCTACAATATCTTTAGTTAACTCTGCACCTTCTACAGCTTTTCTTGCTCCTTTTTCAAAAGCTTCTTTAAATGTATCATTTTCTTTTACACTTAACTCCCATGAATTTGCACATGGTACTAATGCATCTATTAAAGTTTTATCACCTACTCCAGCACCTCTACCAAATGATCTTTCTCCTGTAGCTTGAACTCCATTAACTGCAGCATCCATCATATTAGCAAAGTCTAAAACAGTAAGTTCATCTTTATCTCCTACATATCTTCCTGCAGCTCTAAAAGCACTTCCCCATATTGGTCCTGATGCTCCCCCGCAGTATTCCATAATTACCATAGAACATTCATTTAAAAACTTGCCTATAGTTAAGTCTTCCATTGAAATTATATTTGCCCATTCTCTTTTTAATTGTTTAAATCCTTTTGCAACACTCATACCAAAATCTCCATCTCCAGCATAAGAGTCTAATTCACAGAATGGCACTTCATTTTTTATTATTATTTCACTCATTTTATCAATTACATAAATCATATTTTCTAAAGTAAACTTGTAGTCTTCAACTTTTGAAAATTCTTTATTAGTTTCTACTTCAAAACATACTTTTGAATCATCGTTATTACCTTTTTCTATATCTATGTCTGTGTACTCTACAGGTGCAAAAGGTCCTGAAACTTTAAATCCTGGTGCTTCACTTACTTGAGATAATAAATGCTTTAATTCATTATCTAACTTCATTATAGATACAGATGCTCCTGCCATATCTATACTAGTCATATAATTCCCAACAAAAACTGTACATATCTTAATATTTTTCTTAGACAATTCACGCATTACAGAATTGTTAAGTAAGTATAATTCTTGAAGAGGAGTTCCTCCAAATCCATTAACCATTAATGCAATTTCTTCTTCATTTGAATCATCTATTTTCATATCTGCTAATATATCATTTACCATTTTTTTAGCTAACTCGCCTGCAGAAGACATTTTTTCTCTTCTTACACCTGGTTCTCCATGTATTCCAACTCCAAATTCTATTTCATCTTCTTCTAACTTAAAAGTTGGAGTTCCCTTTGCTGGTACTGTGCATGATGTAAGTGCAAATCCTAAACTTCTAACATTATTTGCAGCTTTTTGTGCAACTTCCTTTACTTCATTTAAACTCATTCCAAGTTCAGCTGCAGCTCCTGCTATTTTATGAACTAAAACTGTACCTGCAACTCCACGTCTACCTACTGTATATAAACTATCTTCAACAGCGATATCATCATCAACTTTTATATAATCAACCATTATTCCATCTTCTATTGCAAGATGTGATGCATTTTTAAAGTTCATTACATCTCCACTATAATTTTTTATTATTAGTAAAGTCCCTTTATTACTAGCAGTTTCTTTAATTGCATTGTATATTTGAATTTGAGATGGGGATGCAAATACATCTCCACAAACTGCTGCATCTAACATTCCTTTTCCTACAAATCCTGCATGTGCTGGCTCATGACCACTACCACCACCACTTATTAAACTTACTTTATTTTTATTTATATCCTTTTTCTTAATTACCTTATATTTTTTTAAAAATTCAAGTTCTGGATGTGCCATAGCTATCCCATTACACATTTCCATAACTACAGTTTCTGGTTTATTAATTATTTTTTTCATGTGTCACACCTCTATCTGTTTTTATAGTTTTTCCCCATGCTATCAGCTGTAATTATAGCAGCTGCAACCTCTTCAACATCTATAGGGAATGGCATAGAATGTATAGATTCTTCTTTAATACATGCTTTTTGTGCTACTTCTTTAAGTTCTTCTTCTGTAATAGTGTCTACCCCTATATCTTCTAGACAAACAGGAAGACCTACTTGTAAACAAAATTCTAATACTTCTTCTATCTCTTCTGTTGGTGCATTTTCTAAAACTAATTGTGCTATTGTTCCAAAAGCAACTTTTTCTCCATGGAAATATTTATGTGTTCCTTCTAATATAGTAAGTCCATCATGAATAGCATGAGCTGCTGCTAGCCCTCCACTTTCAAACCCAAGTCCAGATAAAAGAATATTTGTTTCAATTATATTTTCTAAGGCTGGAGTAACTAAATTACAATCTGATGCTACTTTTGCTTTTAAACCATCTTTTATAAGAGTTTCATAACATAACTTAGCTAACGCTAACGCTGTATTAGTTCCTTTCGCTTCTCCACATAATCCTTCTCTATAACCACAAGGTAGTCCTGCATTTACATTTGAATATGAATTAGAAGTTGCTCTTGCTTCAAAATAAGTTGATAAAGCATCTCCCATTCCAGAAACTAAAAATCTAGTTGGAGCTTTAGCTATAACTGTAGTATCAACTAAAACTACATCTGGACTTTGTTTGAAATATGCATAATCATCAAAAGCTCCATCTGGTGTATATAATACTGCTGAATGACTTGTAGGGGCATCTGTTGCAGCTATAGTCGGAACTATTATTAAATTATCTCCTTTAGCTACACACTTAGCTGTATCTATTGCTTTTCCTCCTCCAAGACCAATTGTACATGAACATTTATTGTTCTTAGCTAACTCTTGTAATCTTGCTACCTCTTCTCTAGAACACTCTCCATCGAAGTTACTTTCAACAAAAGTTACTCCAAACTTTTTAGCAGTTGAATCTAATTTATCTTTAACACGTTCTATATCATCTTTATGTGCGATTAATAAAGCTGAATCCCCAAATACTTTTATAAAGTATCCTAAATTTAATAACTCATCTTGACCTTGTACATATTTTGTAGGACATATAAATGCTTTTCTCATATTAATCTCTCCTTTGTATTTTGTAGTTATATTATTTTTTAAGTTATATTCATTATAATACCGTTTTCCCTAAAATACATTGGATATATATATTAAAAAATTACAATTTAAAACCGTAATTTTTTGATGTAAAATACTATAATCGGAATTTTTGTACTTTTTGAAATTTTTTTAACAAATCTAATATATACCTTATCTAAGGTGTTTCTTATATAGATTAGGGGTTACACCCTCATACTTTTTAAATATCTTTATAAAGTATCCAGATTCACTAAACCCAAGTTCATCACTAATTTCATTTATAGTCATGTCAGTTTCTTCTAAAAGTGCTTTTGCCCATTTTATTTTAAGTTTTGATATGTATGTTGAAAAATTTTCACCTATTTCTTTTGAAAATAACCTACTAAAATAGCTTGTGCTAACGTGACATAGCTTGGCCATATTATCCATTGATATATTTTCACTTTTATTATTGTATATATATTCCATTGCTGGTTTTAAAGTTTTACTTACATTAATCTCTTCTATATCTTTTTTATTATCATGAGTAATATATCTACTTACAATTGCATTAGATATTTCTTTTTTTACATTTTCTATATTTTTTATGCTATAACCATTAAAAGTTTTGCTATCTATTTCTATTCCATTTTTCATAGTTTTTTCATACATTTCTAAAATTAAGTTTTTATTTAACGCTTCTTCTACTATGTAATTAGACAGTAAAAATAACATATTAGATGTATCTTCAACTTCTTTGTATGATAAAATAGGTAAATCATTATAATATTCACTAAGTTTATTTGAAATATCATTTTGATTTAATACTTTATCTGGAACCTTTAATATTTGCTCTAACATATCTGTTGATTTATAATCGTCTATTCTTACTTGACCTGCCATTATAGCCCCTATATACTTTTCATCTATTATAATAGGTATAGCTACATCCACTATATTATAGTGGCATAAATATATATAAGGTTTATTCATTCTTACAGCTTCTAATCCACCTCTTGAATCACATTTTTCACAGTATTTCGATAGTTTAGAATTACCTCTTACTAATTCGCAAAACTTGTGACATCTACTGTGTTTAGTTATTGGATTTCCTTTATAGTCAACTATAACTATTGCCATTTTAGTAACTAGCGAAAGATAATCTTGTAAGTTATTCCATTTTTTAAAATCTATTATTTTATTTAGACTTAAATTTTCATTTCTCACTTTTCGTACTCCTTTAAGGGCAATTTTTTTATTATGTACTAATTTTATCATAAATGAATAATAAATTGTTTATTATACAAACTATTAATGGAGGTGTATTTTATGTTAAATTTAACTGCTAAAGAAAAAATATTATTAGAAGATGAAAAAAGTCACGAAGAGTTATGTATTCAAAAATACCAACAGTACTCTCAAAAAGCTTCAGACCCACAGCTTAAAAATTTATTTAATGAACTTTCCCAACATGAACAGCAACATTTAAATTCTATAAATCAAATTTTAAGCGGTACTGTTCCAAATATTAACCAAGGTCAAAACCAAGGAAATCAAAATCCAAATATGCAAAATATAAATACAATGCCTAATATCAATTCACAACCATTACAAATGAATACTTACAATGAACAAGATAAAATGTTATGTCAAGATTCTCTTAGTACTGAAAAATATGTTTCTTCTACATATAATACAGCTATATTTGAATTTGCAGACAAAAACATACGCCAAGTTTTAAATCATATTCAAAAAGAAGAACAAGAACACGGCGAAAAAATTTATAATTATATGAGTCAACATAATATGTACAACTAGAAAAATAGGATGTGAATCATGTTTAAATTGATCACATCCTTAAATATTTTTATAATAAAAATAACATATAATTTTATATATATTATCGGTATTTTAACAATTCACTTTAATATTCCCTCTCAATTTTTTCATTTATTTCAATA
The DNA here is from genome assembly GCF_023653455.1 of Paraclostridium ghonii. Lineage (GTDB taxonomy): Bacteria > Bacillota > Clostridia > Peptostreptococcales > Peptostreptococcaceae > Paraclostridium > Paraclostridium ghonii. Next base: position 13,773 of record NZ_JAKEDR010000045.1, on the reverse strand, counting down.
ATCTGAAAATAATTAAATTCCTATGTGATTCTCTATTGACTTATCTCAAATTTGTTTTATAATTGTATACAACAAGTATATAACTGAGATAGAGGCGCGAAACTTATAAGTAATATTATGGAGGTAAGCTCAATGAAATAATATGAAAGGGAATTTCGCCGAAGTGAATAGTTGATAGCTTTAATACTATTTGCTGGGCTTATATAAAACATATATGAGACTGTCACATTTTGTGGGGTGCTATTTTCAATGAAAACGTACGGTATTATCATACTTTTTTCGTATGAATTTTTTCGTATAAAGTCATGGGCATAGTCTCATGACTTTTTTTATTGTCATAAAGATTTATTATCTTGGTTACTTATTTACATAAAGTTCACTACAATTGAGGAGGATAATTGAAATGAGTAATGAAAGTCATGACTTAAAAAGAGATTTAAAAGCTAGGCATCTAAATATGATTGCTTTAGGAGGATCTATTGGAACAGGTATATTTCTTGCAATGGGAGATACTCTTCACCAAGCAGGTCCAGGAGGTGCGTTGTTAGCTTATGGGCTAATAGGTATTATGGTTTACTTTTTAATAACCAGTTTAGGAGAAATGGCAACTTATATGCCTATATCTGGTTCTTTTAGTTCTTATGCTACAAAATTTATTGATCCAGCGCTTGGATTTGCACTTGGGTGGAATTATTGGTATAACTGGGCTATAACTATAGCAGCTGAAATGGTTGCAGGTTCATTAATTATGAAATATTGGTTCCCTAATATTCCTGGACTTTATTGGAGTATATTATTTTTAACAATAATTGTTGGTTTAAATTTTTTATCAGCAAAAGCTTATGGAGAATCTGAATATTGGTTTGCAGGAATTAAGGTTGTAACTATAATAGTATTTTTAATAATAGGGGTTCTTATGATAATTGGGGTAATGGGTTCAGATGATGTAGGTTTTCATAACTACTTTATAGCTGATGGTCCATTTCACGGTGGTTTAAAATCCGTATTTGCAATTTTCTTAATTGCAGGATTTTCATTCCAAGGAACAGAGCTTATAGGAGTTGCTGCTGGAGAAAGTGAGAATCCTGAAAAAACTATACCAAAAGCTATAAAATCAATTTTTTGGAGAATATTAATATTTTACCTAGGAACGATAATTGTTTTAGGCGCTATTATACCATTTACTCAAGCTAGTGTTTATCAAAGTCCATTTACTATGGTCTTTGAAAAAGCAGGAATTGCAGGTGCTGCGTCTCTTATGAACGCAGTAATACTAACATCTGTGTTATCTGCTGGTAACTCTGGTATGTACGCATCAACTAGAATGCTTTATTCAATGGCCAAAGATGGACTTGCTCCTAAAGTTTTTGCAAAAACTAATAACAGAGGTGTTCCTGTAAATTCATTAATATTAACTACATTAGTAGCTTCTGCATGTTTCTTAACTGGTATATTTGCAGAGAGTACAGTTTATGTTTGGTTAGTTTCAGCTTCTGGTCTTGCTGGATTTATAGCATGGGTTGGTATAGCAATTTGTCATTATAGATTTAGAAAAGCATATGTTCATCAAGGTCATGATATAAAAGATTTAAAATTCAAGGCTAAATGGTACCCATTTGGACCTGTATTAGCACTTATAATGTGTTTAATAATTATCTTAGGACAAGGTTACTCTTGCATAACTCCAAGTGGAATTGACTGGAATAGTTTAATAGCTTCTTATATAGGAATCCCCCTATTTTTAGCTTTATACCTAGGGTATAAATTAAAACATAAAAGTAAAGTTGTATCTTTAGATGAAGTTGATTTAACTTTTGATTAAAATAAAAAAATATCTCGAAGTTATTAATAACTTCGAGATAAAAATAATTTATATTAACATAAATCTACAACTTGAACTTGATAGACAACTGTTATTATTTGACCTGGAACCATAGTTCCTAAATTAAATCCTGCTGATGGATTATAGTCTGTATGAACCACTCCATTTACAGTTACACTTCCTAATACAAATATAGAATTATGAGGAGTATAGTCTAAAAATACTACATCTGTAGCATTTATATTTCCTATATTTTCAATTGTAATTGTATAAGTCAATTTTTCTCCAATAGTCGCATATTTTTTATTTACAAATTTAGTTACATTTAAATTGCCATATGCAATATTAGTAGTTACTGTATTTGAGTAAGCTGTATCACTGTATGGAGATTGTTTTGGATCTACCAAGTACTTAAATGGTATAACAGCTTGGTTCGTTACTTTATTAGATGATGGAACTGAAACTACTGTAGCACTAAATTGTACTATTACAACATTACCTATTCCTATATCACCTATACTAAATCCAACCGTAGGGTCATAATTTGGTTTACTTTCTCCATTTACAACTACAGTTCCTGATTTAAATTGTGCTCCTGTAGATGGAGTATCTTGGAATAATACCTCATTATCTATAACATTACCTACATTTGTAAGTGTTACCGTATAATTTAGTATATCTCCTATAGTTGCTATTGCTTTATCTACAGTTTTAACTGCTGTAATTTTTCCTAATACCACATTAGTTGTTACTGAATTACTTGTTTGTGTCTTAGTTGATAAAGTACCATTTGGATCCACTTTATAACTAAATTGAATTTGTGATGTGTTTGTTACATAAGCTGGCACTGGTAAAGCGTTTATTTTAGCATCAAAAGTCACTGTTACTGTCTGATTTGCTCCTAAATCAGATAAATCAAATCCTATAGTTGGATCTAGTGCTGGATATAAAACATTATTTATTCTAACAGTTCCTGATATATAACTTAACTCCGATTGTAGTAAGTCTGTAAATTTCAAATTAGTTGCATTTACATTTCCTGTATTTATGATTGTTGAAGTGTAAGTTAGAGTATCGTTTACTTTTGCATATAATTTATCAACTGATTTTGTATTAGATAAACTGCCTACATTTATATTAGTCGTTACAGTATTTGATGTTGATGATATAGGGTAATTATTACCTTGTGGGTCTACTTTGTATACTCCGTTTGATGTAGCATAGTTTGTTACCTGTGGAGGTGCTGGTAAAGTATTTACAATTACACTAAATTGTACTAAAGATGTGTTACCTGCTATAAGGTTATTAGGCAAATTAAATCCTACTATTGGATCATAGTTAGGATAACTAATTCCATCTATTGTAACTGTCCCTGATTTAAATATAGCTCCATTTGATAAAACATCTGTAAATACTAAGTTAGATATAGTTGTATTTCCATCATTTTTAACCAATACATTATAATTTAGTGTATCTTGTAATGTTGCATATAATTTATCTACTGACTTAGTCATACTTAGTTTTGGATAAATTATAATAGTATAAACCGTATTTGAATTTGATGATTTACTATAGTTTTGACCATTTGGGTTTACCTTGTAGTTGAACGTTCCTACTGCATAGTTTAGTACAGTATCATGTGTTGGTTGTTGTATAACATTAGCAGTAAATACAACTGTTACACTAGCTAAAGGCTCTATAGTACCTAAATTAAATCCTTGATTAGGATCATAATTTTCATAAATATTTCCATCAATTTTAACAGACCCTGAATTAAATGTAACATCAGATTGTAAGTTATCTGTAAAAATTACATCTGTTGCATTTACATTACCATTATTAGTTACAGTAACTGTATAAACTATCGTCTCGCCTATTGTTACATAACCCTTATTAACACTCTTCACTAGATTTAATGAACCCAAGTTTATTTGAGTTGTTACTGTATTTGAGTTTGTTTGACCATATAAATCATTTCCATTAGGATTTATTCTATATGCAAATGTTAAATTAGCAGTATTACTTACTAGTGATGGATTTGGCAATGAAGTTACAGTTGCATCAAATTTAACAACAACTGTATCTCCAGATATTATATCTCCTAAACTAAAGCTTGCGTAAGGATTATATCCAGGATGTGATATTCCGTTTATAGTTACTGAATCTGTTACAAAAGTTAATCCATTTGGAATTACATCTCTAAAGTTTACATTTTTAGCAATTACATTTCCATTGTTTAATATATTAACTGTGTATGTTAATACATCTCCAATAGTAGCATATGATTTGCTAACTGACTTAGTTGCATTTAATGATCCTACATTTATAACTGTACTTACAGTATTACTTGTAGCTTGTTTTGATACCGGAGTTTTATCAGGGTCTACATTGTAGTTATAATTTGCTGTAGCACTATTATATAAAGTATAGTCTGATGGTGGTATACTATTAACTTTAACTTTAAAGCTAACTGTAGATGTTCCATAACCTACTATATCTTCTAAGTTAAACCCTGAGTTAGGGTTGTAATTTGGCTTATTTTCTCCATTTATATAAACTGATCCATTTTCAAAACTTGCATCTGATTGTATTAAATCTTTAAATACAATACTCGAACAAGTTGCATTTCCTTGGTTTACTATACTAATTGTATAAGTTAATATATCATTTATAGTTGCGTATAACTTATCTACTGACTTTGTAAGATTTAATAAACCTAAATTAATGAAGGTAGTAACTTTGTTAGATGTAGCTGTTATTGTAACTGGATTATCAGTAGGCGTTAATTTATAAGTGAACTCTACATCTGCAGTATTTTCTACTTTTCCACTTTGAGGTAGCGAATCTACATGAACACTAAATGTTACTGTGTGATATTGATTTGGTGTTAAATCGCTTAATACAAATCCATTAATAGGGTTAAAAGTTGGCTGTGGTATTCCATCCACTACAACAGTTCCACTATTAAACGAAGTTGCAGTTGGCATTAAATCTGTAAATGTTAAGTTAGTTGCATTGACTGATCCAGTATTTTTTATCATTACTGAATAACTTAAATTATCTCCAACTGTAGCATAATTTGTATTTACTGATTTTGTAAGTGTTAACTCTCCAACTGCAACAAACGTCATTGTTGTATTTGTATTTATTGTTGCATTTACTAATTCAGTTCCTACAGTGTATTTATAGTTTATAGTAGCAAAGTTATAAATTGTGTTATCTAAAGGTCTACTATCTATCGTAGCTTTAAAAGTTACTGTAGTTGTTGTGTTTGGTTCAATATCATTTAATGCAAATCCATTATTTGGGTTGTATCCTGTTTTTTGCTCTCCATTTACATATACAGAATCTGATATAAATGTTAAATGTGAATCTAAAGTATCTATAAATTCTACAAATTGAGCTGCTACATTACCATCATTAGTTATATCTATACTAAAGTTTAAGGTATCTCCCACTTTTGCAATGCTTTTATCTACTGATTTATTTGCAGATACTATAGTGTCATAAACATAAACAGTAGTTGTATTTGAATCTTTCGTTTTAGTCGTAGGACTTCCATTAGGATCTACATAGTAAGAATATTGTACAGTAGCTTTATTTAACAACTCATTATTTAATGGTATTTGTTCAGTTGTAACACTAAAACTAACAGTAGTTTGATGCCCTATATCTATATCGTCTAAGGCAAATCCAGATTCCGGATTATAAGTTGGTTTATTTACTCCATTTACATATACTGATCCTACATTAAATAACGACTCTTCTTGAATCATATCCGTGAATATTAAATTTTTTAATACAGTATTTCCTGTATTTGATATAACAAAGCTGTAAGTTATTACATTATTTATTCTAACTACAGTTCTATCTGAATACTTCGTAATATTTAAATTTCCTAATCTTATATAAGTTGTTACAGAGTTACTTGTTTTATTCCCTGATATATTGCTTCCATTTGGATCTATTTTGTATGAATAGTTTATATTTGATGTATTAGTTATATATCCATTATTAGGAACGGATTCTACATTTACATCAAAGCTTACAGTAACTGATGCTCCTGGTGATATAGTGTTTAGAGTAAATCCTGTATTAGGATCATAGTCTGGATATTCTGTAGAGCCTATTTTTACAGATCCACTTACAAACGTTGTATTACTTGGAACTAAGTCGATGAAATTAGTATCTGTTATATTTATATTTCCATTATTAGTTATAACAGAAGTATACGTTAATTTATCTCCTACTGTTGCATACGTTTTATTTACACTTTTTGTATTGCTTACATTTATATTTCTTACATTTGTAGTTACATTATTACTATTTAAGCTTCCATCAATATCTGGGGTCGTTGGACTTAATTTATATTTGAAGTTAATATTAGCACTATTAATAATTTGTGGAGGATTCGGAACACTAGTTACACTTACTTTAAACATTACAATAACATTTCCTCCAGGTAAAATGTCACTTATCGCAAATCCATTATTAGGATTGGCATTTGGTTTGCTAGCTCCATCTACAACTACAGATCCATCCACAAATGTTGCCCCATTTGGAATTAAATCTTTAAAAGTTACATTAGTTAATGGTATTGTTCCTGTATTATTTGCTATTACTTCATAATCAAGTGTGTCTCCTACAACTGCATATAACTTATTCACTGACTTAGTTAATGTCGCTGAGTAAGAATTTATTGTAATAGTTACTGTGTTACTTGTAGAAGTCTTAGATATTGGTTGTTGGTTTGGATCTATATAATAGCTATACGATGCTGTAGCATTATTTTTAACATTATTTGGGCTTGGTAAACTATCTACTTTAACTTTAAATTCAATATTTACAACCTGACCAATATTAATATTACCTAAGCTAAATCCAGATTGAGGGTTGTAACTTGGTTTATTTACTCCATTTACATATACAGATTCTAAAATAAATGATGTTTGAGATTGAAGTATATCTGCAAACATTACATTATTTGCACTAGTATTACCGTTATTAGTTACTGTAAATGAGTATGTTAAAGTTTCACCTACTCCTGCATATGTTTTGTCTACACTCTTTACAATATCTATTTGAGCGTATGGATCATACGTTTTTACAGTATTTGAATAAACAGTTTTAGTGATAGTTGGGCTATATGGAGTTTCTTTATAACTAAGCGTAACCTCAGATGTATTTGGTATATATCCAACCGGAGTATTACTAACGATATTTGCTCCAAATACTATTGTTGCTGTATCACCAGGATGTAAATCTCCTATAGTAAACTGTATATTTGGATTATAGTCTGGATAATTTATTCCATTTATATATAAACTGCCTTGATAAAAATTCAAGAAAATACCTAAAAAGTCAACAAATTTTACATCTCTTAAACTAACAGTTCCTGTATTTTGAATTACTGTTGTATAAACTATATAATCTCCTGGTTGAGCATATGATTTATCTACAGACTTTGTTACTGTATATGATGATTTATTTATAATCGTTTGAACAATATTACTGTAAATTGTAGTTGTTAGTGTAATTCCATCAGGGGCTGGTTGATAGCTATATACTAAATCTGATTGATTATATACTATATTTGGATTAGGCATAGAATTTACTTTCACTTCATATAAAACTTCTACAGTCCCTCCTGGGCAAATAGTACCTAATGTAAATCCTTGATTTGGATTGTATGAAGGATAACTGATTCCATTTATGCTAACTGATCCTGTAATAAATGAAGTTTCTGATTGTATGCTAGATAAAAACACTGTATTTGTAGAGTTTATATTGCCATTATTTGTTATAGTTGCTTTATAGTATAAGATATCATTTATAGTTGCATAATCTTTATCAACACTTTCAACAATATTCATACATGTATAATTTGCAACAGTATCTACTTTATTAGAATCTTTTTCAGATTGTACAACACCAGTTTCAGAAGATATTTGATATTTAAATGGAACTTGAGCTGTATTTTCTATTAAGCTAGCTGGATTTATTTCATTTATTAAAACTTTATACTCAACTTCAGTTGTATCTTTAGATTGGATTGGATTAGGCAATATAAATCCGTTAAATGGATTTAATGTTGGTTTTATATTTCCATTTATCTTAACGCTTCCATCAACAAATGTTGCACCAGGTATAGGAGGTTCTAAAACTTGAACGTCTGTAGCATCTATGTTACCTGTGTTAGTTAAACTTAATGTATAAGTTACTGTATCTCCTACTTTAGGGTAATTATTGTTATTACATCTTTCTCCTATTATATCTACATACTGAATCGTAGTAGGTGTAATATTACTAAATATAGTTCTTTCTCTTAAATATCCATATTGGTTAAATATATATCCAAATGTTACACAAGAAATATTATTTACTTTAGTTGAAACTGGTAATGAATTTACACTAAACTGAAAAATAATTTGCGTAGTTTCTCCAACAGCTAAATCAGGTAATCCTATACCGGTTACTGGATTATAATCAATATATTCAGTTCCATCAATTATTACGCTTCCTTGTACAAATGAACAATTTATATCTATTTTATCTTGGAAAAATACATTTTTAGCTATTTCTGTTCCTATATTTTCTATAGTAATTGTGTAAGTTATATTATCTCCCACAACTGCAGTTGATTTAGATGAAGATTTTAGTATTGATAATAATCCATCTTGAACTATTATCTCTATAGTATTAGTTTTTGCATAGTTAGTAATCGTGTCTGATCCTGAAGTAAATTGATAGTTATAATTTACATTTTGATGTAGTAATCCACCATTTGGAACCGAGTTAACTCTGACTGTGAAAAATACATTTTTAACCCCTTTAGCTGGAATAGTTCCTATATTTATCCCTGCAGATATATTAGCAGATGGATATGAAACTTCATTTATAGTTACAGAACCTGGAATAAAGCTTGTTGAAGAATCTATAACTGCCGATAAAATAACATTATTTGCATCTACATTTCCATCATTTCTTACTTTTGCACAGTAAACCAAAGGCTCTCCAACTTGTATGTTGTATTCCCCATCGCCATCTATATCATAAGCATCTAGTGTAGCTATCATATTAGGAGCATTTACATTAATTTGTGAAGCAACTGCTAAAAGTTGTACTCCATCTCCAGATTCCGCTGAATTTACTTGACCTACTAATAATGTTTGATTTGGAACTAAAGTTTTAGTTATATCTACATTTGTTATATCCCATTTATTTCTAGCCCCTAGTTTTTGGATTGGAACAAATCCATCATTATTATTGCTTCCATTAGTACCATTTATGTTTATTAATCCATTATTATCACTCAATGGATTTACTAAGTTTATTAATCCTGAAAAAAAGTTATTTCCTGGATTGTTTGGTGATGTCCCAGGATTTGGATTAGGGGTGTTTACTGTATTACCTATATTGCTAAGTTGTGCAAAAGATGGGCCTGCATAAGTAAAATCATTACCATTTAGCGGTTCTCCATTTGCACAAGCTATAAATACATTTCCTTTAAGTTTAGATATATCTGAACTTGTTGTAAATCCTGAAATAGTTGTTTGTAAAGGTTCTCCAGGTTTTGCAACGGATATACCTGATAGATATATTACCTGTTGAGGTGGTAAAACATCATTTCTATAAATTACTGAAAGTGTCCATCCTGCTCTAGTATTGCTTAATCCTGTATCTGGAATACTTATAGGAACTTTTGATACAGTATAGTTTCCAGATAAAGCACCTTGTACATATGATGTTACATCTGCGGCTCTATATCTGTCTATGCTTCCTGATGTACCTGTATTAGTTTCAGTATTTTGAGGTATTATCTGATAACTACCTTTTGGTGTTGTAAAAGTTATAGCATCATCTTCTATAGTTCTAAGGTCTGGGGCACCTTGTATATTACTTTTTACAGTTGAATACCATAAAAGTTCTGCATATAGTATAGTACTATTTGATAATATATTTAAATTAGCTGTACTTCCAGCTTCTGTCCAGTTCCTTGTTGTGCTTCCATCTGGTTTTATCATATCAGATGTATTTACTCCTGTAGCTGTTGTACTTCCACATACTACAAAACTATTTCCTGTCGCTACTAATACAGCTTTATCTATAGCTGTAAATCTGGGTGTTAACGCCACAATATCTCCTCCTATTTTAATACTATATTTATAAGGTCTAATAATTTTCAAAATAACCCTTCTATATACTATTAATACTCATCTTTTTAGTTGACTGTTTTATTTACTTTTAATGAAATTAGTTCATTTTTAATAATTTGTCGTATCACAAAGTACTTAAAATGAATATATTTTATTAAAAAGGAGTGATTTTTATGCCTTCAAATATATTAAGTATGAGTATAGATAAAACCCAAAATATTCCTATATTAATAGGCAGTACGTCATCATTTGATGTTAAAATTAAAAATTTAAGCACCTCTCAAAGATTGTATAATTTAGGTTTATTTTTAAAACTGCCTGATGGTATGGTTCTTTCTAGTTCAACTGTAGCTCAAACATCTAGTACTACTAATGCAGATAATAGTATTACTTACTCTTGGATTAATTTAAAAGATCTAGCACCACTTGAAATCGATTATACTTTTACTATTACTGTAAAATGTAACACTAAATTTAAAAATGGAACTAATATTCCTTTTGGTTATACCTTTTCAGGAATTAATGTTTCTTGCCAAGTCGATACAATGCCTAGAGGAGTTTACGATATAGGAAATGAAGTTTTAACACAACAATTAGCTATGTCTTTTCAAACAGTAAGATTTTACAGTACTATTTCTACCACAAGTAAGGTATTAAAAGGAGCTGGAACATCTACTAATTTAAATGATTATACTCAAGTAAATACAGCTACTTGTAAGTTTTATAATAATTCAAATTCAACATCTTTAGTAAATATATCAATTTTATTAGAAAACGGAATTAGATATATTGGCAATATAACTTTATCAGGTACAGATGCTTCAAAATTTATAAACCCTACTATAAGTTTAGTAAATATAAATGGTAAAATTTACACTCAAATTTATTATGGAAATATAAATTTATCAGTAAATAGTGCTACTACTTTGACTTTTAGTTATGCTGTATGGAATCAATATGATAATAATCAAGGAAATTTTATAGTTCATGGAACTATGTTAAATATGAATATTAATATGACTTCAGCTGATCCACTCGTAGTTTCAAGTTCAGATAGTACTACTAAATTTTCTGCTATGGATTTGATTATAACTACGTCTATAAGTAAAAGTTTAGTCGACGTTCAAAATATTGTAACATATACCTACGTTTATAAAGTTGGCCAATACTACAATATTCAAAATATAGTAGTTAATTATTTTTTACCAGATGGAATATACTATATTTCTAGTTCAACTTCGCCAACTTCTGTTGTTGACGATCCAACACTTCAAGGATTTAATTTAACTTATAACTTTAGTTTAGCTACTCAAAACTCTACTAAAACTATTACTATATCTTCAAAAGTTGATAGTTATTATAGATATAAAAAAGATAATCAATCTTTAAATCTTCCAGTGGTTGCATCAGACCCATTTCTAGCTACTACAAAGATATCTGGCGTGCTTATAGGCCCTTTATCTACTGTTACAGATAGTGCAAATGTGTCTTCTAGTATTAATATAGGATCTATAACTAAACAATTTATAAAAGCTTATTATAAAAATGGAACCCCTAAAAGTATAAATACTTTAGCTCCTGGAGATTTAGCTGAATACTTATTATCATATAATGCATCTACCTTGAAGGCCATACAAAAAGAAGTTTATATAGACGATTTTTTCCCTCTTTCAGCAGATCCAATAAATAACTTAAACTATGTATATACAGGTTATAATCCCATAGAATCTCCTCAGCTTATAAGCCCTCATGGGGTTGATTTTTATTACGGAGATATTCCTGGACTATCATCTGCTACTATTAATTTTAAAGTACCTATAGCTCAACTTGGATCATCTACTCAAAATGCAAATTTAATGAAATTAAAAGGAGTAAACACATATGGTAATTCATATAGCAATAGATCTCAGGTAAACTTTAATATAGGAACTCCAAATTTACAATTAACTAAATCTGTGAGTGGACCTAATAAAAATGCTATAAAAGCTAATGAAATTTATACCTATTCAGTTACTATATCTAACACTAATAATCTAGGAACTGAAACAGATGCATTTAACTTTACACTTAGTGATACCTTATCCTCATGGTTTACACTTGACTCAAGTAGCTTAAAAGTTAGTGGTTCAGGAACTTATTCTTCTATAAATATACAAAATAATAATATAATTGTAAGCATAAGTAAGCTAGCTCCTGGTCAATCTTTAACTTTAACTTATAATGTTACAATAAGTTCAGTATTAGCTCCTGGAGTTAATATAACAACTGCAGCTACTAATACAAACCCCTATTCACAAGTATATGAAGAAGGTTCTACTAACTATCAATACTCTAATCTTATAAAAACTGCGTCCATTACTTTATCGTCACTATCTATATCTCTTACAAAAACTAATATTTCAGATATATTTAAAGTTGGTTCAAATATAACATATTTAATTGGAGTAACTGTTCCTCAAGGAACGATTGCCTATGGTTTGTATTTAAAAGATACACTTCCAAGTGGTGGTCAATCTTATGTGGGTCCAACTACAAAAAACAATACCCCTATTAACCCCACAGTTTCTTCCAATATAATAACATTACCTAGTGAAGGTACAGTTGATGCTAGACTCAGCTCACAAACTATTAATTATACTATGAAATGCCAAATTACTAATGCGAATAAAAATCTAAACTCAACAACTTCAACTCAAACAAACTCTATACAATGTTTTTATCAACAAGTTCAAGGAGGAAGTTTTTCTAGTATTAGTAAAAGTTTGACTATAACTATAAACCATCCTAATTTAGTTATGAATTTAACTGCAATGGATAAATCAAATTCTATAATTTATAATCAAAATGCAAATATAAATACTAATTCAATAATGCAATTTAAACTAACGTTTCAAAATAACAGCTCTATTAGATTAATAAATGGTACTATAGAAATACCTATAAGTGGCAATTTTTTATTTTCTCAAATAAATACAAATGTATTTTGTACTGCTTCTTATAATAGTTCTTCTAAAAAAATTGTTATATTTATACCTCAGTTAGATCCTTCTACTTCTGGATATGTATCTTTTACTGTAATCCCTATGTCTACACTTAGATCTGGAACTTCTATATCTACACAAGCTACTGCTGTATCTTATTACAACGATGTATCAACTTCAAAAATTTATAGTGGCGAAAAAAGCAATATAGTAACATGCATTTTACCTCCTGGTGTGTCTCTTACTCCAGACCCATTAACTAAAATAAATGATTCTACTTCATTTATAGTTACTCAACCTGGTAATACCGCCGTTATATTAGATTATTTTAAAAATATTGGTGGTGGATATGATGATTTCACTTTAACTATACAGAAAGTAGCAATACCATATACAATCTACATTGATAACGCTAAGATAGCAGATGTTCAAAAGAATACATTATTTCAACAAACATTGCCTGAAATGTCAAACTTATCGCCTAATACAACTAAAATTATTAAAATAACTGCCTTAATTCCTTCTAGCAATACACTTGGAACTAGATATGACTTTATAGTTACTTCTAAATCAGTTACTAGCCCTTACCCTGAGCAAACTGTATTAAATATAGATCCAAGTTATTAAAACTAAAAAATTCGCTTGGCTCATTAAACGTAAAAAATCCCTTATATTAAGATTATTTGTATTTAATCTTTATATAAGGGATTTATATTTTTTTATTTTCATTATAATACCCATCAAAATATATAAATATATTTGAGCTAGTTGATATTAAATTTTTATTTATTAAGTTTACAAAAACATATTTTAC
>NZ_JAKEDR010000044.1 GCF_023653455.1 Paraclostridium ghonii | reverse complement strand
ATTATATCTTTTTAAATCTATTTTATCAATATAAGGAAAGAATATAAGTTGAACTTTGTTATTTATACTCTCTATAATACTGTAATTTACGTCAAATTCATACTCAGTAAGTGATATATCTGATAAAGCTTTTAAAAATCCATTTACAGAGTTTGTAATAATTAGACTTTTCTCATTTATATGTTCAAATATATTTATATCTTTACATCCATCTATATTAATTTTATTATAACCAATATTTTCACTTATTTCTTTTACCAACGGTTTTATATTTCTAAATAAGTTTATACTCTCTAGGTTTTTGCTAATGTCTTTTGGGTGTGCAAGTCTTATATCTTTTAATAAAAATTGTATTTTTCTATTTCCCATGTAATTATTTTCATCTACTTGGAATAATACGTCGACTTTATCACCTACATCAAATTGCTCTGCCATATATGCCATGTTAAATCCTATACACTCATATACGTTATTTTTTTCTAGACTTAGTTTTAAGTGATTCTTATCTTTTCCTAATCTAAAAATACCTCTAATTTCTAGATTCCTAATTATAAACCTAGGACTTGGATTACTCATTCCAAAAGGCTCTAAACTATGAAGTTCTTCTATTAAATTAAAATCTATAGAGCTTTCATTTAATTCAAACTCAGCAAATATGTTTTCTATCATATCGTCATCATCAAGCTGATAGTTTGCAATTTCATTAACTTTTCTTTTTAAAATTTCTATATTTTTAGAATCCATAGACAACCCTGCTGCCTGTTCATGTCCTCCAAATTTATTTAAAAGATCTGCACAATTAACTAATGTATCAAATATACTAAATCCTTTTATAGATCTTGCTGACCCTGTAGCTTCGCCTTCTTCAATAGTTAAAAGTATTGTTGGCTTGTAATATTTTTCTGTAAGTTTAGATGCAACAATACCTATAACTCCATGTTGCCATCCTTCTTTTGCAACAACTAAAACTTTATCATTTTCATAGTTTTTATCTCTTAAAATTATATCTTCTGCTTCTTGATACATTTTAGCTTCTATCATTTGTCTTTCGTTGTTTTTTTCCTCTAAAAGACTAGCTATTTCCATTGCTTCTTCTTTTGACTTTGTTGTAAATAATTCAACTCCCAAGTATGAATAACCAAGTCTCCCCGAAGCATTAATTCTAGGGCCTATAGAAAAACCTATATGCGACGATCCAATTTTATCTGTCTCTATCCCACAAACATTTATAAGTTCTCTTAGTCCTATATTTTCACCATCTTTCATAATCCTTAACCCATTTTTTACAATTATCCTATTTTCATCAACTAAAGGGACTATATCACAAATAGTTGCTATCGTTACTATTTCTAAGTATTTATGCATAGAAATTCCGAAATCTTCTTTTGGAGTTAAAGCTTGTATAATTTTAAATGCCACTCCACACCCACATAGCATATCAAATGGATAATTACATTCTTTTTGCTTAGGATTTATAACTGCATATGCATTTGGTATTTGATCTTGAACTTCATGATGGTCTGTTATTATAATATCTATACCCAATTCATTTGCCAATTCAACCTCTTTTACAGATGTTATTCCACAATCTACACTTATTATTAGGTCACAATCTTGATCTTTTAAAACTCTTATAGCCTCTTCATTTATACCATATCCCTCTTCTAATCTATTGGGTATATAATATTTAACTGGGTATCCTATAGAGTCAAAATATATACATAATATAGATGTAGATGATACTCCATCAACATCATAATCTCCATATATCCATATTTTCTGATTATTTTCTACTGCATGCTTTATCCTATCTACAGCCTTTTTCATATCTTTCATTAAAAATGGATCTCTTAAGTAATTCAATGACGGATTTATAAATATTTCGGCATCCTCTTCATTGTTTACGCCTCTATTTTTTAATATTTGCCCTATTTCCGGGGAAATTTTCATTTTTTTACCTAAATCATATTCTTTTATGCTACCTTTATACTTAAGTGTCCATTTTTTATTAAACATAGACATCTCCCCCTATTTTTTTATATATTGTGATCTTATTATTTTCACAACTAAAAGTATTCCTACTAAGAAAGAAACTGTAAATCCTGAAAATGCCAATACCTTAACACCTAAATTGCTAGTTACATTTGGTGAAGATATTATTAGGGATGACCCTACTAACAATGCAGCTAAAACTAAACTTAAGGATAACTGAGTTGCAAGATCTGTTATTATTTTTTCTAATTTAGAGAACTTAACATCTTCAATATGAATTTTAATATTATTTTTTTCTATATTCCTTAAAATAGCTTTCACTTGTCTAGGTATTATTTTAATATCAGCAATTGCTTCTTGAGCACTTTGTTTTGATTCTTTTATTAAATTTTCAGGATTCAATCTGTTTAAATAGTAATACTTCATAAACGATTTACCTGCAACAGTTATTGAAAAATTAGGATTTAATTCTCTCGCACTTCCTTCAAGTGTAATAAGAGCCTTACTTAACAATACTAACTGTGGAGGAAGCTCAGCTTTATATGTCCTAAAAAATCTAAATACTTCATTTAATATATCCCCTAGATTTAATTTATCTATAGGTACATCGTAATAATAGTGCATTAAATACAGCAAGTCTTGTCTTAATCCACTTAAGTTTGTATCATGGGATATAACATCTAATTCCATAAGCAAATATATTATCCTGTCGATATTTTGATCTATAGCTGCAAGTGTTATTGAATTTAATATATTCAATGTTTTTTTGTCAATTATCCCTATCATACCAAAATCTATATATGATATACAGTTTTCATTTATAACAAATATATTTCCTGGATGAGGATCTGCATGAAAAAATCCGTATTCAAAAACTTGTTTAAATAAAGACCTAATTCCTATTTCGCTTATTTTTTCTGTATCCCAACCTAGTTTTTTCATTTTATTTACATCACTAAGTTTTACACCAACTATTTTTTCTAATACTAAAACTTTTTGAGTAGTATATTCCATAAATACTTTAGGTATATAGACTTCACTTGTATGAGAAAACATATTTTGAAATTTAAGAGCATTTATGGCTTCAAAATTATAATCTAACTCTCTTAAGATTTGAGTTTCAAAATCTTCAACTAATCCTTGTGCATCTATATTTAAATCTTTTTTTATATCTGTTAGTCCAGATGCAATAGTTTTTAAAATTTCTATGTCCGACTTAATTAACTGTTCTACATTAGGTCTTTGAATTTTTACTATTACGCTTTCTCCACTAATTAACTTTGCTTCATAAACTTGCCCTAGTGATGCGGCTGCGATAGGTGTCTCATTAAATTCATCAAATATTTCATTTATAGGCATATTAAGTTCTTCTTTAAATATGTTCATAGCAATTTCTGTATCAAATACTTCAACGTCATCTCTTAACTTTACTAATTCATTTACCATATTTTGATCTAGCAAGTCTTTTCTTGTGCTTAAAATTTGACCTAATTTTATATAAGTAGGCCCTAATTCTTCAAATGCTTTTCTAAGTCTTTCCCCTGTAGACATATTTTTTATTTCTGCCGGTGGATTTGTTATAGGAATTTTATAAGCTACTCCTTCTATATTAAGTTTTTCAACTATAATACTAAATCCATATTTTAAAAGTATACGAACTATTTCTTTATATCTTTTTAAATGTCTATAACTTACTTTCATTTTTCACACCCTAGTCTTAGTTTAAGTAGTTTAATTTATAAGAGAATAAAGGACAATATTCTTATATTGCCCCTTTTTTCTCTCTATTTATAATTATTTGCAGTTTCTACATATTTTAATGCAGAATTAACAATATTTTGTTTTTCTTCTTCTGTAAGCTCCCTTACAACTTGTGCAGGAACTCCTTTTACAAGTACTCCTGAAGGTATTTTCTTATTTGGAGGGATTAAGCTACCAGCAGCTACTAAAGTATATTCACCTATTTCAACACCACCTAGTAATATCGATCCCATTCCTATCAAAGTATTGTCTCCTATTGTACATCCATGTATAAGAGCCTTATGTCCAACCGTTACATTGTTTCCTATTATAGTTTCTCTATTGTACTCTATATGCACAACCGTACCATCTTGTATATTAGTGTTTTCACCTATAGTTATATTGTTTTCATCACCTCTTATAACTACGTTATACCATACATTAGAGTTTTTTCCTATAGTAACATTTCCGATTATATCTGCAGACTCTGCTATAAAAACACTACTATCAATTTTCGGTTTATTTCCTTTGTACCCCTTAATCATTAAAATTAGTTCCCTTCTATCATTAATCTCGCTTGTATCATTATAGAACATTCAGTACGTTTTTTTTGCATTTCACATCCTAATTCATAAGGCTTCATTACATCACCATTGAAGTTCATAGCATTTGCATGACATCCACCTGAACAGTAAAACTTATTCCAACAGTTCTTACAGTCTTCTTTACTATATACATGAGCATTTTTAAATGTATCAGTTAACTCTCTTGGTATTACTATTTCTTCATCATTTATATTTGCTAATTTAAACTCATCTTTTCCAACAAATTGATGGCATGGGTATATATCTCCATTCGGAGTTATAGCTAAATATTCATTTCCTGCTCCACATCCAGTTATTCTCTTTATTACACAAGGACCTTGATTTAAGTCTATCATAAAGTGGAAGAATTTAAAGTTTTCTCCATTTAATAATCTATCTGAGTATTTAACTGCTAGTTTTTCGTACTCATTAAATACAGTTTCTAGATCTTCTTCTCTAAGTGCAAATGGATTACTTTCATCGTCTACTACTGGTTCTACTGATGTTAATTCAAATCCTTCATCTGCAAAGTGAAGTACATCTTCTGAGAAATCTAAATTTTCCCTAGTGAAAGTTCCTCTTATGTAATAATATTTATCTTTTGGTCTACTTTCAACTAATTTTTTAAATTTAGGCATTATTATGTCATAACTTCCTTTATCATTTAATGTAGGTCTCATTCTATCATTAATTTCTTTTCTTCCATCTAAACTTAAAACTACATTGTGCATATTTTCATTTATATATTTTATTTTTTCATCATCTAATAATATCCCATTTGTAGTTATAGTAAATCTTATATTTTTGTTATTTTCTTTTTCTATACTTCTTCCGTATTCAACAAGTTGTTTTACAACCTCAAAGTTCATTAATGGTTCTCCACCAAAGAAGTCTATTTCTAAGTTTCTTCTATTTCCCGAATTCGCTATTAAATAATCTATTGCTTTTTTACCTACTCCATAACTCATTATTTCCTTAGATCCACCAAAGTCTCCTTGTGCTGCAAAACAATAACTACACTTTAAGTTACAGTCATGTGCAACATGTAAACATAAAGCTTTGACTACTTTTTTTCTATCTATGAAATTTGGATGATGTTTATATGTGTCTTGTGTATAGAGCAAACCTTCTTCTTCTAGAGTTCTTATCTCATTATACGCTTCTTTAATTTGATCTTCTGTATAAGATTTATTTAATAAACTTAATATTTCTTCTAATGATTTTTCTTTATAATAATCTAATAAGTTGTATGCAACTTCATCAACAACATGAACAGCTCCACCATTTACATCTAAAACTATATTATATCCGTTCATTGAAAATTTATGTATCATGCTCATTATGCCCTCCTAGTTTGTTTATACCTATATATTATCATATAAATAGGTTTATAGCCTATTTATCTTTTATATCCAATAAATTTAATTTTACTCAAAAAAAGCAGCTACTTTAGCTGCTTTTTCTTTTTTAATAATATATTTATTATCTTTCACACTCTTGATTTGCAACTGTACAAGAAGTTTTACAAGCAGATTGACAAGATGTTTGACATTCTCCACATCCACCTTTTGCCGCACTTTCTTTTAAAGTAGCTTTAGATAAAGTTTTTATATGCTTCTTTTCCATTGAAACTACCTCCTATCCTATATAAACCTTTATTGATTATATCATAAATTTTACATTAGTGGAAATTTATTTAAAGTTTACTCCTAAAACTCCACCTATCCCACCAGCCAGTGATGTCAACAATACTTTATATATAGATGTAATTTCAAATTCAAAAGAAT
This sequence comes from Paraclostridium ghonii, assembly GCF_023653455.1. Classification (GTDB taxonomy): domain Bacteria; phylum Bacillota; class Clostridia; order Peptostreptococcales; family Peptostreptococcaceae; genus Paraclostridium; species Paraclostridium ghonii. The sequence goes on along the minus strand of NZ_JAKEDR010000044.1, from coordinate 15,844 downwards.
CTTTAGCTAAAAACACAACTACCATTAAGCACACTATGTAAAGTAGTCCAACTAATATACCATATAAAAGACCTTTTTCTTGTATTTTTTTAGATGCATAAAACCCACCAAATGCAGCAGAAGCTGTAGTTATAATTGAAGTTGCCATTGCTATACTTTCCCCTGATATACTAGTAAAAGTAAGTAGTCCATTGTAAGTTAGCAAACAAATTAATGTTATTATATAGGCATATCCCAATCCTTTGAATATGCTATTTGATTTTTCCATAAAAAAACCTCCCCTCTCATATAAAATATATTCAAGGAAAGGCTTTGTAATTACTAATATGTTTTATTTTTCTTTTGACTGTATAGATGCTATAGCCCATTTTTCAAATGGCATTTTTGTTCTACTTGGTCCTACTTCTAATATAACAACATCTTCTTCAACTTTAGCTACATTAGCTACTATACCACCTATTGTAACAACTTTATCTCCTACATTTAAATTTTCTCTCATTGATTTAAGTTGTTTGTCTTTTTTCTTTTGTGGTCTTATTAAGAAGAAATAGAAAACTACTAAAAGTACAACCCACATAATTATTCCTGCTACTGCTTGTGACATATATATCACTCCTTTATATATATTGTTTAAAACTTTACAATTTAGTTTTATATAATAATCATTATAACTTTAAACAATTATAATTCATACCCATATTTTTGGAAAAATTCTCTTCTAAAGTCTAATAATCTATCTTCCATTATAGCCTGTCTTACTTTTTTCATTAAGTCTAATAAGAAATGTAAGTTATGAGTAGTTATAAGCCTAGATGCTAATATTTCATTAGCTTTAACTAAATGTCTTATATATCCTCTTGTGTAATTTCTACAACAATAACAATCACAGTTTGGGTCTAATGGTCCAAAATCTCTTGCGTATTTTGCATTTCTAACAACTACTTTACCTTCACTTGTCATAGCTGTACCATTTCTTGCTATACGAGTAGGTAAAACACAGTCAAACATATCTATACCTCTTATAACACCTTCTATTAAATCGTCAGGACTTCCTACTCCCATTAAATACCTTGGTTTGTCTTCAGGCATTAAAGGCACTGTATAGTCTAGCACTTCATACATAAGTTCTTTTGGTTCTCCAACACTTAATCCTCCAACCGCATATCCTGGTAAATCTAATGATAATACTTCTCTTGCTGATTGTTCTCTTAAATCTTTATACATCCCTCCTTGGATTATTCCAAATAGAGCTTGATTCTCTGTATTATTATGAGCTTCTTTACATCTTTCTAGCCATCTAGTCGTTCTTTCTAAAGAATTTTTAACATAATCTCTATCAGCTGGATATGGTGCACATTCATCAAATGCCATCATTATGTCTGATCCTAAGTCATTTTGTATTTCCATAGCTTTTTCTGGACTTATAAAATGTTTTGATCCATCTATATGAGATCTAAAGTGTACACCTTCTTCAGTTATTTTTCTAAGAGGCCCTAAACTAAATACTTGGAACCCTCCACTATCTGTAAGTATAGGCTTATCCCAGTTCATAAACTTATGAAGTCCACCAGCTTCTTTAACTAAATCATGCCCTGGTCTCATGTATAAATGATATGTGTTACTTAAAATTATTTGAGATCCAATTTCCTTTAATTCTTCTGGTGTCATTGACTTTACAGTTGCCTGAGTCCCAACTGGCATAAATATAGGGGTTTCTATTACTCCATGAGGAGTGTGTAATCTTCCTAATCTTGCTCCACTTTGCTTGCAAGTTTTTATAAGTTCATATCTTACTGCACTCATTATAAATCTCCTTATTTTATCTGTTGTTTATTTTGATTTTCTAAAGTCATCTCTAAGTTTCGCTTATGACATTCACAATCTCCGTCTTCGCACTCTTCATAATGAATACTAGTTACATTCATGGTGCTATTATCATCAGTTATTAAATATTTTCTTATTGCAAATAATCCTGCTATAGCTATAATTCCAAGCAAAACTTCTAACATACCTTCACCCTTAGGTAATAATATTATCTTTCTAGCTATTGCATATAATAATGCTTCTATTAATGCACCTGGAATATGCAATGAAAGCATAACTACTAGCTCTATACCTATAACTAATAGTAATATTTGCCCTAATAAACTATTAAATTGAGCGTATTGTACAGGAGTTTGGTATTCAATAATATATGAATGCCATATCACCCTTAATACATCTATAGTTCCTAAAAATACTACAATTAGTACAACCATAGATAACAATGATTCAAATATATAAGCAAATTTAAGTGCTAAATTTTTTTCAGATACTTTCTTCATATTATGCCTCCTTGGTTATCTATTTAATTATCATTGCATCTCCAAAACTAAAGAATCTATATTTTTGCTTAACTGCTATGTTATATGCATTTAAAACATCTTCTTTAGATACTAATGCACTTACTAACATTATTAAAGTTGATTCTGGCAAATGAAAATTAGTTATTAATCTATCTACAATCTTAAACTTATAGCCTGGATATATAAAGATGTTAGTCCACCCACTAGACTCCATTATTTCTCCACTTTCATTACTTGCTGATTCTACAGTTCTACAACTAGTAGTTCCAACACATATAACTTTATTTCCACTTCTCTTAGCTTTGTTTATTTTCTCAGCCGCTTCTTTATCTACCATATAATATTCAGAGTGCATTTCATGTGCTAATACATCATCTACTTTCACTGGTCTAAAAGTTCCAAGCCCTACGTGTAATGTTACAAAAGCTATATCTATGCCTTTTTCTTTTATACTTTCAAGTAGCTCATTTGTAAAATGAAGCCCTGCTGTAGGAGCTGCTGCTGATCCATTATGTTTTGAATAAACAGTTTGATACCTTTCTCTTTCTTCTAATCTCTTCGTTATATATGGAGGTAGTGGCATATTTCCTAGTTCATCTAAAACTTCTTCAAATATTCCTTCATAGTAAAATTTAACTAATCTAGAACCTTCTTCTGCAAGGGCTACAACCTCTCCTATAAGTTTTCCATTTCCAAAAGAAAACTTAGTTCCTATTTTTGCTCTTTTTCCTGGCTTTACTAATGCTTGCCATACATCTTTTTCTGTTCTTTTTAGTAAAAGGAATTCTATTTTTCCACCAGTATCAACTTTCTCACCTATAAGTCTAGCTGGTATAACTCTGGTATTATTTAATACTAAACAGTCTCCTGGATTTAAATAATCTATAACATTCTTAAATATTTTGTGCTCAACTTCACCTGTTTCTCTATCTAAAACCATAAGTCTAGAATTCGATCTATCTTGTAAAGGTGTTTGAGCTATTAATTCTTCTGGTAGGTCAAAGTAAAAATCACTAGTCTTCAATTTAAACGTCCTTTCTATATTTTAGTACAAATTACATCATAACAAAAAAAATAATATTTTTCTATATTAATAATATTATTAAATTTACTATAAACTAATTATACTATTTTTCTTTTGTATAAGGTAGTTTTAAGTGTTCATATGCTAATGGCATTGCTATTCTTCCTCTAGGCCCTCGATTTATAAATCCTAACTGAAGTAAGTATGGTTCATAAACATCTTCTATAGTGTTTCTATCTTCACCTATAGATGCTGCCAGTGTATCTAACCCTACAGGTCCACCTTTAAATTTTTCAATTATTGTACATAATAACTTTTCATCTACATAATCAAGCCCTAGTCTATCTACACCTAATAATTCTAATGCATCATTTGCAACTTCATCTGTTATATTTCCATCTGCTCTAACTTGTGCATAGTCTCTAACTCTTTTTAATAGCCTATTTGCTATCCTTGGAGTTCCTCTAGATCTTCTTGCTATCTCTGTAGCTCCTCCTATTTGAATTTCCGCACCTAAAATACTTGATGATCTAATTACAATTTGTGCTAATTCTTCAACTGTATAATAATCTAGTTTACATATAACCCCAAATCTATCTCTTAATGGGTTTGTAAGCATACCTGCTTTTGTCGTAGCTCCAATTAATGTAAATTTCGGGAGATCAAGTCTTATACTTCTTGCCGATGGTCCTTTTCCTATAATTATATCTAAACAATAATCTTCCATCGCCGAATATAAAACTTCTTCAACTGTTCTACTTATTCTATGAACCTCATCTATAAACAAAACGTCATTCTCATTTAGGTTAGTAAGTATTGCGGCTAAATCACCAGCTCTCTCTATTGCAGGCCCTGAAGTTATTCTAAGGTTAACACCCATTTCACTAGCTATTATAGATGCAAGTGTTGTTTTTCCAAGACCCGGTGGCCCATACAGTAAAACATGGTCTAGTTGTTCATTTCTAGCTTTTGCTGCCTCTATAAATATCTTTAACAACTCTTTTGCCTTACCTTGCCCTAAATAATCATCCAAACTTTTTGGTCTTAGATTACTTTCTATATCTACATCTTCATTTTGCATAGTTGATGTTATTATTCTATTTTCATCTTCAAACATACTTTAATTCCCCCTCTATCTAAGAGATTTGCTCATAATATAACTTAATGATTTTTTTATTATATCCTCTGTATTCATACCATCTTTTTTAAACTTCTGTACCGCTTCTTTAGATTCTTGAGAAGAATATCCTAGTGCAATAAGCGCGTCTACTGCTTCATCTTGAGATATAGATATTGGACTTTGACTAAGAAGTGTTGGTTCAAATTCTATATTATTTTTGTCAATCTTATCTTTTAATTCTAATATAATTCTTTCCGCAGTTTTTTTCCCAACCCCTGGTGCTTTTGACATTTTAACCACATCTTCACTAACTATATATGCTCCTATTTGTTTCGGTGTAGCAAATGATAAAATTCCTAAAGCTACCTTAGGCCCAATTTTAGATACTGAGTTTAATAATTCAAACATTTTAAGTTCTTCTTTTGTTGAAAATCCACATAAACTCATATCATCTTCTCTAACTATTAACTTAGTATGTATTTTATACTCTTTTCCTAATTTAACGTCTGCTAGTGTATTTGAAGAAACATTTACTTTATAACCAATACTACTTGCTTCTATTACTAAACTATCTAAATTTATTTCTTCTATGTGCCCTTTTATATAACTATACATATTGCCCCCCTATATTCTTTAATGTTTTTTCTAATTTATTTGAATGACAATGACATATTCCAACTGCTAATGCATCTGCTACATCATCTGGTTTTGGTACCGATTTTAAGTTTAAAAATGATTTAACCATTTGTTGAACCTGAGCCTTTTGAGCCCTACCGTAACCAACTACCCCTTGTTTAACTTGAAGAGGTGTATATTCATATACAGGTATATTGTTATGAGCACATGCAAGCATAGTAACTCCTCTCGCTTGTGCAACTGTTATCGCTGTTTTTACATTTTTATTAAAGAATAGTTCCTCAATTCCAACTTCATCTATATTATAGTTTTTTATAAGCGTATCTATTCCTTTATAAACAAGTTCTAACCTTCTTAATATATCCATATGTGCTGGTGTAGTTACCGCTCCATAGTCAATAACTCTAAATTTATTATTCTTATATTCTATAATTCCATAACCAACAATAGCAATTCCTGGGTCTATACCTAAAATAATCATATTTTTAAATAACTCCTTTATGAAACTTACGTTCTATATTAATATATAATAACATATTTAGCTATAAACTATAAAGAGATGAAAAGTTTCCCTTTCATCTCTTTATAGTTTAGTTATTAATTTATCTTTGATTTTAACTTCCAAAGTCTTCAAGTTTTGAATAAATTTCTTCTTGTGATTTTGCAAATATTCCAGATTTTACTTCTTCTTGAACTTTTTTAGGTAGCGATTCCGTTTCAATCTCTGTATTTTCTACAAGTTCTCTGTTACCTTTTTCATTATACTTATAAACGTTTAACACACCTTTATTGTCAATAATAGCAAATTGATTAGCTTTGCTAACATCATTAAATATTTCATTTTCTTGTAATGTTATTTCATATGTATCGAGTTTTTTTATACTTTTATTAGGATATTTAGTTGATAGATACTTAGTTATTTCATCTTTTGATTTTCCAACTAAATCTTTTGGTATAGTTCCTATCATAGTTGGAGCTTCTTTGCTAGGTTTGCCATCTTCAAGTGTTTTTTCTACCCAAATTTCACAATCTTCGCTTAATTTGAAAGTTTCTTTAGCTGACGTTTCTTCTTTTTTTTGCTCTAAATTACCTTTTTTAGAAATATTTTTATCTGTTGATTTAAATCCTACATAAATCCCTCCAGCGAGAACTACTATGCCTAAAATTATAACAATTGGTATTCGCCAAGGAAATTCTTTTTTCTTTTCGAACATTAAAAACAACCTCCTTATATCGGATATTTTTTCCAATTATTTAATTTTTATACATTTTATATATTTATTATCTTAATTTTTTTCAAATATTTTTTTATCAACAGTCCCATTTATTTATATTTTTTCATATTATACTTTATAAATATAATTTTTAATTGGAGGTGATTATTTTGAATATAGATAATGATTTAACATCAAGACTTGATTTCATTGAATTTAAACAACAAATTTTACTTTTAAAACATCCTTCTCACAAAGCAACTGTATTTGCAGAATTATCTTTATATGATTATTTATCAATTAAAAAGTATGTATCTAATTTTGAATATTTTTTAGATAATGGTTATAATTTTGACTTTAAAAGCTTTGAATCTGGTTTGTATGAGCTAAATCCTCAATTAAAAAATTATCCTGAAAGTTCAGTTTTAATTTCAAAGGTATTGATGAGTCTATCAAATTTCAATAAATTATTCTCTTCAAATAATTAATATTTGTAAGTATAATCTTTAAGGATTATTTTACAAAGTATATCTATAAATCCTTTTGGAGATAATTTTAATAAAGATTATTTTAGGAGGATTTATTATGGATAAAATTAAATGTAGTGTTAACAACTGTTCTCACAATAGTAAAGGATTGTGCTATTCAGATAGAGTTAATATTCAAGGAAGTAGCGCCCAAACAAAAGAACACACAGCATGTGCATCATTTTTAGAATGTTCAGTCTATAGCAATTTAACTAACAATACTAATGATAATGGACCTTGTTCTTGTCTTTGCTGTAAGGTAGATACTTGTTCTTACAACTCTAATAATCTATGTACTTTAGAGACTATAGATGTTTCTAAAGATACAGGTAGACCTAATCTTTATTCAGAAACAAGTTGTTATAGTTTTAAATGTAAAAAATAAAAGAAGGAGATATAAATATCTCCTTTTTTTATTCCTCTATTTCCCAGTTATGAGCTATAGATTGAACGTCATCATCGTCTTCTAGCATGTCTACTAATCTATTCATAAACTTTAATTGTTCTTCTTCTGTTAATTTAGTAGTAGTTTGTGGTAATAATTTAACTTCTGCTGATATGAAACTATATCCTTTAGCTTCTAATTCACCTCTTACAGCTTCGAAGTCTTCTGGAGAAGTTACTACTTCAAATCCATCTTCTTCAACTATTAAATCTTCAGCTCCAGCTTCTAATGCTATATCCATCAATTCTTCTTCAGATACTTCATCATTTGCTTCTATTAATATTTGACCTTTTCTATCAAACATAAATGAAACACAACCGCTAGTTCCTAAGTTCCCACCGTTTTTATCAAAGTAATATCTAACATTTCCTGCTGTTCTATTTTTGTTGTCAGTTAAAGTTTCTACTATTACTGCAACACCCCCTGGTCCATAGCCTTCATAAACTATTGTTTCAAAGTTTTCATTGGCTCCACCACCAGCACCTTTAGCTACAGCTCTATCTATGTTATCATTTGGCATATTATCTGCTTTAGCTTTATCTATTGCCGCTTTTAGTGTTGCATTGTATTCTGGGTTTGCTCCACCTTCTTTAGCTGCAACTGCTATAGCTCTTGCATGTTTTGTAAATATTTTCGCTCTCTTAGCATCTTGTTTACCTTTTTTATTGATTATGTTTCCTATACGTCCCATAATTACACTCCTTGCTATGTAAATTAAAATTGCGTTATTCTTATATTTTATATAAATATAAAATTTTAATAAGTCATACTATATACACACCGTAATTTTAGCATAAAACCTTAATTTAGTAAATTAGAACTTAGGTGGCGCTGTTGCAGTATGTCTTTTATGCTCGCTAATTCTATGAAGCCTATCTATTATTTCTTGATCTTTTTGAGGAACTTTTTCTGTTTGCCCTTGTACAATAGCATCTATCATATCGTATGTTGTACCCATTTCATTCTCATCAGTTTGTCCTTCCCAAAGCCCTGCTGATGGAGATTTATTTATGATATCTTCATGAACTCCTAAAGTTTTAGCCCATTCATAAACTTCTCTTTTTGTTAAATTTGCAAGGGGAACTAAATCAACACCCCCATCACCATACTTAGTGAAATATCCAGTGTGAATTTCTGCTGCATTATCAGTTCCTACAACTAAATATCCTAAATTATTTGCAACTGTATATACAGTACTCATTCTTATTCTAGCTCTTAAATTAGCATCACTCATTCTATCATTATTTTCTTTATATAATCCTTTATCTTTTAAACCTTGCGTAACTTTATTGTATATTCCAACTTGTTCATCTGTTAAATCTAAATCTAAATAGTTTATTTCGCAACCATCAATTACTTTAATAGCATCTAATCTATCTTGAGGATTGCTCTTTATACTCATAATCACACCCATCGAATCATTTGGAAAAGCTTTCTTTATCAGATAAGCAACTACTGCAGAATCTATTCCTCCAGATACTCCCACTATTAATCCTTTAGTATTTGATTCTTTAACTTTTTCTCTTAACCAATCAACAGTTTTATCTATCTTAATATTTATATCTGTCATTATATTTCCTCCTTACATTTTATGGATACTCCAATTATATCAGATATTTTTATTTTAATTAAATATAATTTATGCTTTATGTTAAAAATAATTCAAGAAGGTGATATTATGAAAAAAAAATTTTTAAATTTTAATATAAAAAATTCATTTATAGGCTTAGTAACTGGTTTTATAAATGGAGTTTTTGGATCTGGAGGAGGAACCCTTCTAGTTCCTATATTGAATAATATTTTAAAAGTAGAAGAACATAAGTCTCACGCTACATCACTTGCCATAATAGTATTTTTGACAACAACAAGTTCATTTGTATATATTTCTCAAGGTACATATGACTTAGATATTACGTTTAAAGTTGCAGTAGGAAGTATTATTGGAGGTATTATTGGAGCTAAAATTCTTTGTAAGTTAACTGGAAGATTTTTAAGAATATCTTTTGGCACTATAATGATTATAGCCGCATTAAGGATGGTGTTTTAATGTTACTTGTTATATTAGGTTTTATCTCTGGGATAATAGGAGGAATGGGTATGGGTGGTGGGACTATATTGATTCCGGCTTTAATATTATTTGCAAATATTGATCCTAAAATAGCTCAAAGTATAAACTTACTTTCATCTATACCTATGAGTATATTTGCTTTAATAATACATATAAAAAATAAAAATGTTATTTTTAAATTAGTAATACCTATAGCTTTATTTGGTATTTTAGGAGCAATATGTGGCTCTTTTTTAGCAACATACATATCTTCAGAAATTTTGAGAAAAGTATTTGGAGTATTTTTACTTATAATCGGAGTTTTAGAAGTTAAAAATGGAATTTTTAGTCCAAATAAAAATAAATGTGAAGATTAAAAGGAATGCTCAAAACTTTAAGCATTCCTTTTTTAATCCTTAGGAAATTATATTTAATCCTGAACTTTGGATAAATATAATTTCCAACTCATAAACTTGAGCAACGGACCTGCTTTTTAAGGTCGTTGGGGACATGAGCGAAGCGAATTTTTTATAATATTATTTTTCCATCTTTTTCAGATAAGTAAAACTCTTCTTCTAAACTTATTTGTGCAGTCGCACTTGTTATATTCTTTATTTTTTCTATAACAGTTTCTTTTTCATTAACTCTTGAATAAACAATTATTTCTACATTATCTTCATAAACAGTATCTTTTATAAAGTATCCCATATTCATTATTTCATTTTGAACTTTGCCTAGCTGATTATAATCTATTTTTATTCTAACTTCTTGATACATTACTTTTTCTATTATTTTCCCAGCTTCAAGTCCTATTTTTGCTCCTTTTGTATAAGCTCTAACAAGTCCTCCAGCACCTAGTTTTATTCCTCCAAAGTATCTAGTTACAACAACTACAACATCTCTTAAGTCCTCTTTTTTTATAACTTCTAATGTAGGAATACCTGCCGTTCCTTGAGGCTCTCCATCATCACTATACCTTTGTATATTCATACTTTTTCCTACTGTATATGCCCATACATTATGTCTTGCATCTTTATGTTTTTTCTTTATTTCATTTATAAATTCAACAGCCTCTTCTTCCGTTTTTATAGGCTTTGCATACCCAATAAATGTAGATTTCTCTATTGTAATCTCATCCGTACCAAATTCATGTAATGTTTTATACATCTATATCCTCCTTAGCTTGTTTATATACTAATTATATATATATAAATAGAACAAGGCAAATGCCTTGTTCTGTAATTTAAATGCAGATAAATAAAATACTAATTATCTATACTATTCTTTTTTAAATCCTTAAATTTTTTGTAAGAAATTTCCACAAGAGATTTTTCTTTGTTATGAGCTAGCATATCTAAAGCATCTTTAACCTTAAAGAAGCCAGCTTCTGCAATACTTTTATCATTGATACTATAGTCTGTATCATCACTTTCCATTATGTACCACATTATAGCGTTACATACTTTTTGTTGTCTGCTTCTTGAGTAAAATTCATACATAGTGTCTCCTGCCATGTCTACTACCTTAGCATCAACTTCAACTTCTTCTTTAATCTTTTGTGTAGCTACTTCACTAGCAATATCATTATCGCTTATTTTTCCTTTAGGAATAGTCCATTCACCTTTGTCATTTTTTACTATCAATACTTTGTTTGCATAAAATACTATACCACCTGCACAACGTCTTAGTATCATATTAGACTCCCCCTACTAAACTATATTTTAAAACCAAGCTATGGAGTTAAACTTTTTTAGTAATTTCTTTTGTTAATCCATTATATGTTAAATTTATAGTGTTTATGTTACCTATTGAGGAGTTTTTTCTAATTGATTAATAGTATCTTTATATGTTCTTATAACATAGTCCTTTTCAGATTTTTTTTTATCTTTAAGCCTTTGTATTATTAGTAAACTCTCCTCATTTCCAACCTTTGCAAGTGCTTTAGCACAATATTGTCTTGTTTGAGGATTTGAGTCATATAGCCCCTTATGGAAAATTTCTCGGCTATCTACTGATGATATTTTTCTAAGAGCTGAGTATGTTATTCTTCTCACATCTGAGTGCCTATGATTTGTAAGTTTATGCAATATCTTTAGAAACCTATCATCATTTAACTCTCCAGTTGCCCATATTAAAGTCATAAGATCTTCTGCATTTTTTTCATTCATAATTCTTTTGTATAATTTTCTTTTAAATAATAATAAATTTTCTTCATCCAAAGTATTCATCAAATTAATACGGTCATCTTTGCCCTGTTCTAAAAATTTATCAATAATATCCTTTGATGATTCTATTTTATTTTTTAGCATAGATTTTATTTCTATTTTTGCTTTTATTAACTGCTCATTTATTTCTTGAACTTCCATATTTCTTATTTTACTTATTTGAGATACTGTCTTAGATTCTTTATATAAAAGATATGTTATAAAATGATCTTCTATTTTTTCTATATTATCCCACGATATGTTCATTCAACTACCTACTCATTTATTATATAGTTTTTGTACATATTGTAATCTTCTTCATCTAAGTCGACAGTTAACTCTATTCCATTTTCTACATACTCAAATTTTTCAATATTGTATTTATTTTTTAATTTATTAAATATGTCCCCTTTATCGTATGGAAGTAATAAGTCTACTTTATGGGTATTTTCCATTAAAGCATTTTGAATCATATCTATTAATTTATCCATATTAATACCTTGTTTAGCAGATATATATACTATATTTTCTTGATTTTTAGGATAAATATCAAGCTCTAATCTATCTATTTTATTATAAGCCATTATTGTCGGCTTATCATTTGCATCTAATTCTTTTAAAACATTTTTAGTTGTGTTTTCTTGTATTTCAAAACTATCATTAGTTGTATCTACTACATGCACTATTAAATCTGCATAATGTACTTCTTCTAATGTTGCTTTAAATGCTTCTACTAAATCATGTGGTAATTTACTTACAAACCCCACTGTATCAACAACTAAAAACTCTTTCTTATTAGGAAGTAATGCTTTTCTTAAAGTTACATCTAAAGTTGCAAATAACATGTCTTTTGATAAAACTTCTTTTTCAACACTATAATCTTTATGTGTTTTGATAAGCTCATTAAGCAGTGTAGATTTTCCTGCATTTGTATATCCTACTAATGCAACAATAGGTATATTAGACTTTAACCTTTGAGCTCTTTGAGTCTCTCTATTTTTCTTAACATCTCTAAGTTCCTGTCTTATGTCTGCCATTTTATTTAATATATGTCTTTTGTCTACTTCTAGTTTTTGTTCCCCTGGTCCTCTTGTTCCAATCCCTGCACCTGTTCTACTCATTTCTCCACCCATACCATATAGCCTAGGCATTCTATATTTTAATTGAGCTAGTTCAACTTGTAATTTACCTTCTTTACTTAAAGCTCTTTGAGCAAATATATCTAATATCAATGTAGTTCTATCTATTACTTTTCTTTGAACTAATTCTTCTATGTTTCTTATTTGAGCTCCAGATAATTCATCATTGAATATAACAACTGTAGCATCTAGTGACTCACAATAAGCTTTTATCTCTTCTACTTTTCCTTTTCCTATATAAAAAGCAGCCTCTCTAGCTGGTCTATTTTGAATTATACTACCTACAACTTCTGCTCCTGCAGCTTTTGCAAGTTCTTTTAATTCCTCCATAGACTCGTTAATATCTATATCATCAACTTTTTTTACATTAGTAGTTATATTAAGTCCTACTAACAATGCTTTTTCTACTATTTTATCCATTGTAACACCTCATTTTATATACTTTTTTTTATTATACCACTCTTGTAAATTTTTAGTATAATTATATTAAAACTATAAATAATTAAGGAGGTAAGAATGTGTCTGAGAATTATAAGTTTTTTAGAAATGATAAATGTGAGTACTTTCCTTGTCATAAAGTAAGTAATCCTGATAACTTTAATTGCCTATTTTGCTATTGTCCATTATACGCTTTAAAAGATGAGTGCGGAGGCAACTTTAAGTACACAGATGACGGAATAAAAGATTGCTCATCTTGTTTAGTTCCTCACAATAAAAAAAGTCATGACTATATAATGAGCAAAATAGGAGATATCTTAAATTTAGGGAAAAAATAGTTTATTTACTATATTTTTAAAGGAGTGGTTGGCTACCACTCCTTTTTCAATTTCCTATAACTAAGTAACATTAATATACTTATTAAAAATATAATACCTAATATCATTATACCTGCATGAAGAAAAAATTCTGAAGGTAACATATTTATAACTGGATCTATAGTTGGATCAAATATCCAGTAGTCATTATCGAAAAATAATTTATGAAATAATTCAAAACTCTTTTCAAAATTTATAATGATTGGTATGGATATTAAAATAGGTAATGTTATTAATGTCCATGCACTATATTTTAATACATATATATTTTTAAATTTAAAACATATATATGATCCTATTATAACTAATATTAATGTTATTTTATTTATAGTATTTATATTTTTAAATATATCTCTAACTTCTTCAAAATGAACTTTTCCTTGAGGTGATGATTCCAATGTAGGCAACTTAAAATCCATTTCTTTATTGCTCGTATTGTAATCAATTAAATAATCGTAATTTAATTTTATATCTTCCTTACTCATATCACTTAACATGGAAATATTTAAATAACCTATATCAAAATAATATAATTGTTTGAAATTAACAGTGAATTTTATAGCCGAGGTTATTATTAACAAACTCAATGCTAATGACATTAAAAACCCTAAAATTTTCTTCATATTTAACACCCTATATATTTTTATATTATACTATCTTAGTTGTAAAATCTTCTATATTCCATACGTCATCAACTATATCTTCATAAAACTCAGGTTCATGTGATACTAAAAGTACAGTTCCTTTAAATTCTCTTATAGCTTTTTTAAGCTCATCTTTAGCTTCTACATCTAAGTGATTAGTAGGTTCATCTAGTACTAAAAAGTTTATTTTATTTAACATTAATTTACATAATCTAACCTTAGCAGCTTCGCCTCCACTTAAAACCCTCATTTGGCTTGTTATATGATCATTTGTAAGTCCACACTTAGATAGTGATTGTCTTACCTCAAAGTTTGTAAGCCCTGGATATTCTGCCCATATTTCATCCATAGGAGTATTACTATTTTCTTTTGAGCTTTCTTGCTCAAAATACCCAACTTCTAAATAATCTCCCAATTCAACTTTTCCATCAAAAGGCTTTATTATACCTAAAAGAGTTTTCAGTAATGTAGATTTTCCTATACCATTCATACCTCTTAGTGCAATCTTTTGATTTCTCTCTAATGTGAAGTTAAGTGGCTTTGTTAATGCTTCATCATATCCTAATATTAAATCCTCAGTTGTAAAAACAAATCTACTAGATGCTCTAGATTCCATAAAATTAAATGTAGGTTTTATCTTTTCTTTTGGTCTTTCTAAAATCTCCATTTTGTCTAATTGTTTTTGTCTACTGTTTGCCATTCCACGAGTGGCAACTCTAGCTTTATTTCTAGCAACAAAGTCTTCTAACCTTTTTCTTTCTTCTACTTGTTTTTCATAAGCTTGATCTTCTTGTCTTTTCTTTATATCTCTAAGTCTTTCAAATTCATCATAATTTCCTTTGTATCTATTAAGCTCTCCATTTTCCATATGATAAATTACATTACAAGTATCATTTATAAACGGCACATCATGAGATACTAATATAAAACTATTTTCATATTCTTGTAAATACTTAGTTAACCAAGCTATATGCTCTATATCTAAGTAATTAGTAGGCTCATCTAATATAAGAATTATAGGATTTTCTAAAAGCAATTTTGTAAGTAAAACTTTAGTTCTTTGTCCTCCACTTAAGTCAGTTACATCTTTATCTAATCCTATTTCTCCAAGACCTAATCCATTGGCAACTTCTTGTATTTTAGCATCTATCATATAAAATCCACTATTTTCTAAAATAGTCTGTATTTCTGCTGTACTTTCCATTAACTTTGTCATTTCATCTTCATCAGCTTCGCCCATTTTATCATACATTGCAATCATTTCTTGCTCTAGATCAAACATATACTTAAAAGCATCTCTTAAAACTTCTCTTATAGATTTTCCTTTTGTCAACACTGTATGTTGATCTAAGTATCCTACAGTTACCCTTGATGACCATTTTATATTTCCAGCATCAGGCATAAGTTTTTTTGTTATTATATTTAAAAATGTAGACTTTCCTTCTCCATTTGCTCCAATAAGGGCTATATGTTCTCCCTTTCTAAGTCTAAACGATACATTTTCAAGTATAGTTCTTCCGCCAAATCCATGGCTAACATTTTCAACTACTAGCATCTAAACACCTCTTCTTATTTTGTTATCTATAACATAATATCTTCTTTTTTTAATCTAATCAAGTAATACAAATATTTTCATGTATTTTATCACATATTTAGTAATGAATAAAGCCCTCTTTTATATAAG
>NZ_JAKEDR010000043.1 GCF_023653455.1 Paraclostridium ghonii | reverse complement strand
TAAATGCACAATATATATTACTCTTTTGTTTTTGATTTTTTTGAATCAATACTTCTAAGTATTAATATAATAATAAGTGATAATATAAATAGTATAATCCATCCTAACATACCCTTTTCTCCCGTTTTAGGATTCTTAATACCACCATCTTTTGTTTGAGAGTCATCTTGATTTTGCCCTTTATCATCACTACTATTATTTTTCTCAAACTCTATTATCAATTCACTATCTGTAGATACTCCTCTTAAAGATAAACTTTTCCCATTTTCTATATTTTTAATCTTATAATATTGGCTTAAATCAGTATCTTTATTTTTCCAAGATATATTCTTTATTTCACTTTTATCATCAGGAATAATTCTAAGAGTCTTTTCCTCTCCTACTTTTAAATTGTGAATTACTATACCATTCTTTATACTCTGAACTCCATCATATACCGTTCCATCCCCACTTACATTTATACTTAAAGTGTATTTGCTATCTTCTGATATATTATATGTTACAGGTATTGTATTTTGTACTGAGTTTGCATAAGCTGGTATTGACATAAAGACTAACAATAATAATGAGAATAATATTGATACTTTATAAAATCTCTTTAGCATAATATAATCTTCCTCCTTAATTAACGTGTTCTATTATAAATTTCATTGTTCCTTTATATTCTACATTATTATGTTTAAAATTTGATATAGGAGATTTTATTATAAAATTATCCTCTTTATTTTCATTGTTTAGAGATACTAGTGGTTCAACTTTATCATTGCCATTTCCTTTCAATCTATCTTCAAATGTTTTATATACAAATACTCTTGCTTTATCTTCACTATTTTTAGTATTTGTAATAGTAAATTCTGAATCTGTATATATCTTTATTTCTCCAGATATATTTTTCTCACTTACCATTGAAATAAATTCTTCTGCTCCTACCTGACCTTCATCTTTTATATCTCCCATTTCTATATTACTTGGAATCATTACCATATAATCTGGAGATTTAACTTGATCTACTTCTATACATACCTTTCCTTGATAATTTGTATCTTCCCATTCATACTCTAGGTTGTGTATAGTGTCATTACTTAACCCCGTCCATGTAATTTTACCCGTTAATGGATTGTATTGACCATTATAATTTCCTGTTGTCCACACATTATTTACTCTTTTTCCATCGCTACCGATTATAATATTATCAAATACAAAATCGTCTGTGTTAATATAGTTTTTAGTATTAATAGATTGATTCATTATTGTATAAATTGTACTCGACATATTTTTCAAACTACTAATATCATTTATATGATTATTATTTAAGTTTAAATTGGTCAATCCGCTCAATGTAGCTAATGAATCTATTTTGCTAATTCCATTAAAACTTAAGTCCAACTCACTTAGTTTTGATAATCCACTTAATGGATTTAAATTATCAGCTATTTTATTATTACTTAAGTTCAATTTAGTTAATCCTTCTAATTTAGATAATGGATCTACATCACTTATTTCATTTTCACTTAAATCTAACTCATTTAGCTTTGATAATTTGCTTAATGGATTTAAATTATTAGATATTTTAGTATTACTTAAATTTAATTTAGTTAGCTCTTTTAACTCAGTCAATGGTTCTATATTGCTTATTTCATTTTTACTTAAATCTATACTTTTTGTATTTATGCATTTCTCAATTCCATCCAAGTTTCCAATACCTCTTTGACTAAGATTTATATTTTCCAATGCATGTAATTCCTTTTCATATGCATTTCCCTCAAGTTCTGGAGGTCTAGACTCGTTTATTGAGTTTTTTATGTTAAAAATTAACCCATTATTTAAATTTTGATCATTAAAATTTATAGGTTCACTTCCATTTATATTTGATTGACTCATAACCTTATGAGATTCCATACCTTCATTGTAAAAATTAAAAACTTGTACTATATCTGCTTTATTCTTCACAATTTTAGGCATTTGTATTTTATATTCTATAGTTCTTGTTTGAGAGTTTGATGGAAGTTTAAAGTTAACTTCTTCTCCTGCAAAGAACTTATTTATATCAATAGATCCATCATTAATATTTCCTGATCCAATATATGTTTTAAAGCTATCTTTTATAATATATGGTTCATACCATTTAATAGTATTGTCATTTATTACATTTATTTTCCTTCCATATAATTGATTCATTTCTAATTTAATCTTAGATTCTAATTCTTTTGTATTTATATTATTTTTAATTTTATATCTTACTATAACTTTATCTTCTTCTTTAATTTTATTTAAGTCATTTACTAAAACTTCACTTCCGTCACTTTTTTCTATGTAAAAGTTCAAATTATAATTTACATCTGTATCTGTATAATCAATCTCTTCCATAGTTATTATTATGTCGTTACTTCCTGCCCATGAAAAGTTAACAGTTCCGCCAAATGAAACATATGATTTTTTATCTTCCCCAAAATAATATTTCAAATCTGCATCTGAAAAAGTTCTTTCAACTGATTTACCATTATAAGATAAAGACAATTTATTTGATTGGGAATCCCAACTAATTTTAAAGTTCTTTCCACTTAATGCATCAAAGTCAGCATCAACTAATTGTTTATATTGTAATGATTGTACATGTCCACTATTATATCTATCATCTATTCTATTTATAGCGATATGTTTATTTGGCATCGAAGAAGTATCTCCGTAAGAAGGATTGTTACTCCCATTATGGTATGAGTCTATTTCAACTCCTATGCCTCTTCTTAATGTTTTATGATTATGTAATCCAAAATATCCCCCTGATTTATCAGCCTCAAGGTCTTTTATATTATGAAAAACAACAGCCATACCATCAGGTGCTGCACTCATTTTTAAGTTCCCTTGCAATTCAAACGATCTATTAAAATCTAACTTATACTTACTTGTAGATACTCCCGTTTGTTGATTTCTTCTTACATCAGAAGAAGCTATTCTTTTATCTCCAATTTTTATAGAATTGTAATTAATATTAATAATCTCATCATCTTTAACAGCACTGTTAGGAAATCCACTTTGCGATGATATGCCTGTATTATGAAAATTCCCACTTAAATTTATATTATCGTTTGCAGATATGATTGCCCTTTCTGATTTTTTTATATTTTTACTATGTTTTACTTCATTATTTTCTATATCACTTTCTATATCTTCTTTTTCTATATTTTCATCTTGTTCTATTTTTTCATCTTCTTTAGTTATTTCTAGCAAAATTTTTCCCGAAAATATTTTATTATCATAAGACTCATTAAAATTAATTTCAACTAATTTATTTTCAGATATTCCACTTACTTTAATAGAATTATCTACTAATTCTATACTTTCTCCATGTATATTCTTAATAACTTCTTTATTTAATCCAACTAAAGGATTCTCTATTGTTACCTCTTCATTTATACTTTTTATTCCCTTTATTTCTATTTTCTGATCAGATACATCTAAATTTTCTAATTTATTTAGTCCATTTAGAGGGCTTATATCGCTTATTTTATTTCCTTTTAAATTAATATCTTTTAAATTTACGCCATTTTCTAATCCTTCTAAGCTTTTTATACCTCTATTACTCAAATCAATATCAATCAAAAGTTCCATATCCTCTTTAGAGATGTATTCTTCGTTATAATCAGGATTTACTTCTTTTATTTCTTCCTTTAATGCTTTTATTAAATTCTCATCTTTTATTTCTACATTTTTATAATTATTAGAATACACTTGTTTTGGTATCATTCCAAATACCATAATTAAAACTAAAAATACACTTAATATTTTATTTTTTAGGCTCTTTTTCGACCTATTGAATCTTCTAGGTTTTAATTTTTTCATACTCTTACTTAACACCGCCTCTATAATAAAAAATTCGCTTTGCTTGAGCGACTATGTCTGCGAACCACTTCATGTCGCCAACGACCTTAGAAATCAGGTCCGTTGCTCAAGTTTAGTAGTTGGGATTATAACTTATCCACAAATCAGATAATTTATAATCCCTTAATATATAAAATGGGGATGATAAAACCATCCCCTTGAACTCTTTACTTATTTTATTATTATTACATTTTATTGCTTTTGAACTGTGTAAGTTAATTTATCTATGTGATTACCTAGTTCTGTTGCTACGTCATCGCTTAATCTAGCTTGACCAGCTTCCTTTGTTGAAGCTTCAGTTAATGTAGATATTTGCTCTTTAACTCCTGAATCTTTATTCATAGTTTTACTACCATATGATAAAGTATAGCCTACAGATGAACTGCCTTTAGTTAATTTATACCCATTCTCAGATGCTACTGATACATTTACTTCTAATTCGTCACCGCTATATGTTGATCCATCTGGATTTTGAAGTTCTATACTAGTATCTACAGTTTTTCTATTATCTGTAAAATTTATCCCTGATGGTATTGCTACTTGCCATTCTGGAGATCCTGGGTTATCTGGATCAGTTATTGAATTTTGATTATTATATGTAACATTTACATCTTTTGATCCTTCTACTCCAGCTGCTGAAGCAACTCCTCCTGACATCGCTGTAATTGTTATAGCTCCCGCAGCTACTAAACTTAATATTTTCTTATTCATATTTAAATCCTCCTAAGTTTTTGCAAAGTTTTTTCTTTAAAATAATAGTACTATTTTTTTATATTTATATTTTATTTTTTTACTAAACGACACTTTTATATTACCAAACTGCATATTTATATGTTTTTCGACAAAAATACTCCCATGGGTAACTTTCATAAAATACCCCTAGAGATAGTTCTTAAATATCTTATTTGAACTTAATCATTAATTTACCGATATGAACAAACTACTTTATAGTCCTTTCTATGTCTTTTTTGTTAGCATTAAGATTTTTTTCTCATGTTTTAATTTTTGAGTTTCTTGAAATTTCAATTGGTATTGAAGTTTTAACAAATCTCTTTTTTCTATAACTTCTTTTAAGTTTTTAATTTCTTCTTCTGCACATCTATTTATATATTTTTCTTTTAGAGAATGTAAGTAGTTTTCTTCAAAATCATTACATATTTTTTCCCTAATATTTTTTATATCAACAACCTGTTTTTTATTTTTTAAGATAATTTTTTTAGACTTAATATTTAAAAATGGAGTTCCACTTTTGTTCTTTAAAACTTGATAAGAGCCCTCTACAAACAAAACTTGTTGATTTAATTTACTTTTTAATAAATGTTGAGTGTGACTTTTACTAAAGTTTATAACTACAATAGATGTGGAAATCTCTCCTGTAACTTGTATTTTTTCAATTAATCGGCTTTCTCCATTTTCTAAAAAAGTTAAATTGTCTAAATCACTACACTCCATTGCTAAAGTTATATATGTATCAATAATCTTCATATTTTTATATCCTCCTAATACCTTCAATCTTTTTATCATTATAAAATAAAGTACATAATTTTATTTTTTATTATGTACTTTACAAAAATTTATATTAAATTATATGTAGTTACTCTACAATTACTAACTTTTGCTTTACCTCTCCACCATTCATAGGTTTAGTATGATCATCCAATGAATATGTATTTACCTTCAAAGTTATATCATAAGTTCCTGGTTTAAGACTTTTACTTATAGGTATTTTTGTTACTGCTTTACCAGGTGGAATCAAATCTGTTTTTAGTATACTCTTTCCTGTTTGATCCATAATTACATCATATTGAAAATATACTGGATTATCCATTGGATTCCATAAAGCTACATACGCTGCTCCTTCTCCATGTTTAGCCTTAATTTCATTGAATCCTGGTATTGCTATTTTACTAGAATCCCAATCAGCTGGTCTTTGTATATTAGCTACATAATCTTTTGCAGCACTATCTAATTGGGGTCCAGAATTTTTCATTGCAATTAGTCCAAATAATAATGCTAATATTGCAACTAATATTACAACAATCCTAGTCCAATTACTCTTTACTACAGCAACATATTCATTTTCTCCACATTCTATATATCCAACAACTTTTCTATTTCTCTTGTTATTTGTACCTATATTGCCTATAGACAATTCATTCCCTTCATACTCTATACCTTCTCGTCTATACTCATTATTACTTACCACTTCTCCTATTACTTTTATTGATTTCTTGTAATCTTTAGAAAATAATTCTTTCATTTTTTTATGTGAGTAATAATTCCATATAAAATTGTTCTTATCTTTATATGATTTATCATAATCTTCTTTAAGTATGTAACTTTTTGCCATATAACCCCTCCATCAAACTTATATTTACTTTAAATAAAATCAATCATCAATATTACATACTTATGATACAATATCAATCCTCTTTTTCATTTTTTTTTAACTAAACGACACTTTTTTAAACTTAAACAACACCTTTTATCAAAATAAATAACTTTTTAATAGAAAATAGTTTTTAATAAACATGAAAATAAAAATAGTCTTCTTATACACTGATTCACAAAGGCTATAACTTTGAGAATCAGTGTATAAGAAGACCTTGATTTAAATATATTATACAAGAAATTTGTAACACCATTCTACTTATCTAAACTTTAATAACTTTGTTTTTGATTGGATAATATAAATTATTGAAAAATATAGGTATCCCCTTAGATTTCCAATATATAGGCACCCCATCAGACTCCAAATATTGCTCATCCTCACATTTTGATACTTGCATATGTAGATGAGGTCTAGGAGATAATCCACTGTTACCTATCATGGCTATTTTTTGCCCCGATTTTACCATATCTCCTACTTTTACAGTTATGCTATCCTTTGCTAAATGTCCCATAACTATATAATAATTGTCTGTTTTCAATACTATACAATTTCCAACATTATAAGGATACTTTCTACTAAACGGAATATTATCTTCTATTCCATTTACTATTTTAACTACAGTTCCATCACATGGACAATATACCTTTTCATGAAATATCTCATAGTCCTTATTTTCTTTAGTAAGAACACTCTTTACTGTAAATCCAAATTTATTAATCTTAGATATGTCAGTTGCATATCTCATAGATGTATTTGTTTTTCCATTTTTATGTATCTGAGATTTATTGTGGTAATTAAGTAACGGGCTAATCTTACCATCTCCACCATCTGTTATAATATATTTCCCACCCTTAAACGGAAATGATAAATTTATACAATCCTCTGGCTTCTTTGAAGCACGAACAGCTCTAATATTTAAATACATTAAAATTAAAGATGGAATTAAAGTTAAAACAGCTGTAGAAACTTTAATATCAAATATCCCTTCCATTCCTGTATTAATAATAAAAAGATTTCTAAATACAACTATTAAATAACTCAAAGCTAAAATATATCTAATATAGTAGTTTGTAAATTCCCAATTAGCTGTCTTAAATAATAAAAATATGAAATTACCCACAAAGAAAATATATATAACATTATTAATAATATTACCTTTGTCAAATTGAAAAAGACCAAATAAAAGTAGAATAGGTACTACTATATTTAATATTTTTGTTAAAATAAATAATTGAACTCTACTTAAAAACATTATTATCCCCCTAATTATTAAATTTTTAACAATAATACCCTTATTAACATAATATACCATTTATTTAAATAAAACGATAATTTATTTAAATATAATATTAAAACTCCGAAAATCTATTACAAATCCTCGGAGTCATCTAATTATTTTTTATCTTTAATTAACTTAGCAACAGTCTCTACATGCATAGTGTGAGGAAACATATCTACTGGTTGAACTTCAACGCATTTATATCCTCTTTCATCTAAGTACGCTAAATCTCTCGCTAGCGTTGATGGGTTACAAGATACATATACAACTTTATCAGGTTCCATTGATACGATAGTATCTAATACAGAATCTTCGCAACCTTTTCTAGGAGGGTCAACTACTACTACATTTGCAGTTTTACCTTCTTTATATAGTTTTGGAACTACTTCCTCAGCTTTTCCTACAAAGAACTCTGTATTATCTAGTTTATTTAATTTAGAATTTATTTTTGCATCTTTTATAGCATCTTCAACTATTTCAACACCATAAACCTTTTTAGCCTTTTGAGCTAGAAATAAAGATATCGTACCTATTCCACAATAAATATCAAATACTGTATCATCTTCTTTTAAAGAAGCATATTCTAACGCTTTATTATATAAAACTTCAGTTTGTACAGGATTCACTTGGAAAAACGATAATGGAGATATTTCAAAAACTAAATCTCCTATATAATCATTTATCTTCCCATCTCCATATATAACTTTATTTTCTTTTCCTAAAATCACATTAGTTTTTTCTCTATTTGTATTTAAAACAAGAGTTTTAAATCCTGGTACATTTTCTTTTAGTACTGATGCTAATTCATTTAAGTATGGAAGTTTTTTTCCGTTCGCTACTAATACAACCATAACCTCTTTAGTTTTAAACCCAACTTTTGTTACTAAATGTCTTAATACTCCTGTATGATTCTTCTCATCGTATATACTAACATTATAAGCTTTTATATACGTTTTTATTATTTTTATTATTTTGTCATTTACATCGTGTTGAATTATACATTTGTCTGTGGGAATTACATCATGGCTCTTCTTTTTGTAAAAACCTATAGATGTATTGCCCTTTACTTTTTGTATTGGAAATTGAGCTTTATTTCTATATCTAAAAGGACTTTCCATTCCTAATGTTGGGTGAACTAAGATGTCATTTAATTTTCCGATTCTACTAATAGTTTGTTTTACTTCATTAGTTTTTATATCTAACTGTTTTTGATAATTTAACTCTTGAATTTGACACCCTCCACAATTAGACAATTTATCTGAACATTCTCGATTAACTCTAAATGGGGATTTTTCTAATATTTCTACTATTTCACCAACTGCATAGTTTTTTTTAGATTTGATTATTTTTACTTTTAACTTGTCATTTATTAATCCACTATCTACAAAAACTGTAAATCCGTCATGCTTACCAATTCCAACGCCACCTTGTCCTATATCTACAACGTCAACCTCATACTCTCTGTCTTTTAATAGCATAGACTTTTCCTCCGAACATAATAATTAAACTACAAAAACTTATTTTACCAAAAAAATAGGAGCTTATAAAGCCCCTATCTTAAATATAGTATAAATTTTTTAAATTTATTTATTATAATACTCTACTTGAACCTCTGTATATAACTCCTCTAGCCGTATCAACAGTTACAACTTCACCATCTTTTACTAGTTCCATTATATTTTTAGCTGAAACTACTACTGGTTTGTCTAAGTTTATCCCTACTATAGCTGCATGAGATGTCATTCCACCCTCTTCAGTTATTATAGCTCCACACTTTTCTATATATGAATTCATATCTGCATCTGTCATGTTAGTTACTATTATATCGCCTTCTTCGAAATCTAAAACTTGATCTTTATTGTTAAATATTCTTACTCTACCTTCTGCAGTTTTGTTTCCTACTCCTACACCATTAGTTATTTCTTCACTTATAACATGTACTTTTATTAAGTTAGTAGTTCCACTTACTCCAACTGGAACTCCTGCAGTTATAACAACTAATTCTCCATTTTGTAGGTAAGATGCTTCTTTAGCTGCATTTATAGAGTTTTCTATAACTTCATCTGTATTTGTAGCTTCATTTGCTCTTATAGGATATACACCCCAAGTTAAAGCTAATCTTCTCATAACTTTTTCATCGTTTGTAGCTGCTATTATAGGGCATGATGGTCTAAATTTAGATACCATTCTAGCTGTATGTCCTGAAGATGTTGAAGTTATTATAGCTGAAGCATTTAAGTCTACTGAAGTTGTACATGTTGCATGACTTATAGCATCAGTAACACTTACTCCATTAAGTTTTTTATTTTTTAATAATTCATTGTAGTTTAATGTTTCTTCTGTTCTTTTTGCTATTGTAGCCATTGTTTTTACTGCTTCAGCAGGATATTTACCAGCTGCAGTTTCTCCTGATAACATTATTGCATCTGTTCCATCGTATATAGCATTTGCAACGTCTGTTACCTCCGCTCTTGTTGGTCTAGGATTTCTAATCATAGAATCTAACATTTGTGTAGCAGTTATTACTGGTTTTCCTAATTCATTACATTTTTTTATCATCATTTTTTGAGCTATAGGTATTTCTTCTGTAGGTATTTCAACTCCTAAGTCTCCTCTAGCAACCATTATTCCGTCAGAAACTTTTAATATTTCATCTATATTATCTACACCTTCTTGGTTTTCTATCTTAGATATTATTTGTATTTCTGTAGCATTATTTTTTTCTAAGACTTCTCTTATAGCTAAAACATCTGATGCTTTTCTTACGAAAGATGCTGCTATATAGTCTATTCCTTGGCCTATACCGAACTCTATATCACTTATATCTTTTTCTGTTAAAGCTGGTAGATTTATTTTTACTCTTGGTACATTAATTCCTTTGTGATTTTTAACTATCCCTGAGTTTTCAACAACACAGTGTATTTCATCACCTTTTACTTCTTCTACTCTAAGACCTACTAGTCCATCATCTATAAGTATAGTATCTCCAGTAGTAACATCTTCTGAAAGGCCTTTATAGCTTACCGTACACATTTCTTTTGTTCCCACAACATCTTTCATTGTTACAGTGAACTTTTGTCCTTCTTCTAGTAAAACTTCTGGATCTGCAAAGTTTCCTGTTCTTATTTCTGGTCCTTTAGTATCTAATAATATAGCTACTGGTTTATTTAATTTTTCTCTAACCTTTTTAGCCATATCAAATCTTCCTTTGTGTTCTTCATGCGAACCATGAGAGAAGTTGAATCTGCATACATTTAACCCATTTTCTACAAGTTGAGTTAAAACTTCTTCACTTTCTGATGCTGGTCCTAATGTACAAACTATTTTAGTCTTTTTTATCTCTTTTAACATGTTAACTCCTCCTAATTTATATAGATAATATTTTTGCCATTTCATAAGTTTCATCATCAAATTTTCTTTTCATAGATAAAGCTTCGTATATATCCATATCTATGATTTTATTATCTTTTATCCCAACTACTCTAGCTGATTGTCCTTCTAATAATAATTCTACAGCACGTACACCCATTTTACTTGCAAGTATTCTATCAAATGCACTTGGACTTCCACCTCTTTGAACATGTCCTAATACTGTTATTCTTAAATCAGCTCCGGTTTTAGCAATTATTTCTTTTCCTAACTCACTTGCATTTCCAACTCCTTCAGCTAAGACAATTATACTGTGTCTCTTACCTCTTTTTTGAGTTGTTTTTAACCTTTTACAAACATCGTCTATTTTAAAATCTACTTCTGGAACTACAATTGTTTCTGCTCCTCCAGCAAGACCTGCATATAAAGCTAAATCACCACAGTGTCTTCCCATAACTTCAACAATATTAACTCTTTCATGAGATGAAGATGTATCTCTTATTTTTCCTATTGCATCTATTATAGTGTTCATTGTTGTGTCAAATCCTATAGTGTAATCTGTGTATGGCAAATCGTTGTCTATAGTTCCTGGTATTCCTATTGCAGGGAATCCTAAGTCACTTAGTTTTTGAGCTCCATTAAATGATCCATCTCCACCTATAACAACAAGACAATCTATTTTATACTTTTTAAGTATTTTTACCGCTACAGCTCTTCCTTCTTCTGTTTTAAATTCTTCACATCTAGATGATTTTAATAAAGTTCCACCTCTATGTATTATATCTCCAACTGAAGATAAATTCATTTCTTGTATGTCTTCTTCTATTAATCCTTTGTACCCTCTATTTATTCCATAGACCTTGCACCCATAGTATATGGCAGACCTAACAACAGCTCTTATGGCTGCATTCATACCAGGCGCATCTCCTCCACTAGTTAATATACCTATAGTTTTCATTAATATTACCTCCTAGTTGATTAATATATTTAATTTTTAACAGGGACTTTTTGAGTCCCTATGTTATATTTTCATCCCAGTGTAATTAAAAAAATACAATAGTAGCGAAACTATCCATTTTTTGTTTATTATATCATAATTCCGCTACATTTTTATATAATAAAATTTTAAATAGCCTTAAAATTTTACTTTTATATTTGATTTTGGCAATATATCCTCTAATTTATTAATTAAATTTTCGTTTATATTAACCTTTATATGGTTCCATTTATACACCTGTTTTATGTTTTCTGCATATATATATATATCATTTTCTCCAGGGTATTTAGTTACTACAGATACTAAATCATTTACTAATTCTTTATTTTCTATAGAATTTATTTTCAAGTATAAAGTAGGATCATTTTTATTTGTGCTATCATTCATATCTCTTATTTCTCTAGCTATAAGTTTTGCATTTTCATCTTCTTTTATACTCAATCTTCCATCTATATAAATAATTTTATCTTCTTGTATAACTGTGTTATATTTTTGAAGAACTTGAGGAAAAACTATAACTTCTATAACTCCATATAAATCTTCTAGCTCTATTATAGCCATCAAATCATTTCGTTTTGTTGTTCTTATAGTTTTATTTATTACTATACCACCCATTGTAACTTCTCTTTCATTTAGGTTTAGGTAAGCAATGTAATCATCTTTTATTTCATTTAATTGTGCGTTATTTATCGTAGTATTCTTTTTAAGTTCATCATTATATTGAGATAATGGATGTCCGCTTACATACATTCCCAAAACTTCTTTTTCTAAATAAAGTCTTTCTTTTTCTTCTAATTCTTCTACTTTTGGTAATGTGTACATACTCTGTATATCGTTATTTATAGATTCATCTAATTTGAATCCATCAAATAATGAAACTTGTCCTGCCAAGTTTTTCTTCCTATCCATAGATATACTTTCAAGAAGTTTTTCATAACCAAGAAGTAAACTTGCCCTATTCTCTCCCATTTCATCAAATGCTCCACACTTTATAAGACTTTCAATTATACGCTTATTTAAGTCTTTAGAATCTAACCTTTTACAAAACTCATTAAAATCTTTAAATTCTCCACTATTTTCTCTTTCTTTTATTATGTTATTTAATACATTAACTCCAACATTTTTTACTGCTGCTAGCCCAAATCTTATACTTTTATTTTCTACTGAAAACTTAGTATAACTTTTATTTATATCTGGCTTTAAGACATCTATTTTTAAAGCATTACACTCTCTTATATATTCAACAACCTTATCTGTATTACCCATAACGCTAGTTATTAGAGCAGCCATAAATTCAACTGGATAATGCGTTTTCAAATATGCTGTTTGATATGCTAAAACTCCATATGCCGCAGCATGACTTTTATTAAATGCATATTTTGCAAAGTCAATCATATCATCAAATATTTTATTGCCTATATCTTCAGGTACTCCATTTCTAACGCATCCTTTTATTTCTAATTCTCCATTTTCATCTAACTTACCATGTATAAAATATTCTCTTTCTTTTTCCATTACATCCATTTTCTTTTTACCCATGGCTCTTCTAACTAAGTCACTACGACCGTAACTATATCCACCTAAATCTCTTACGACTTGCATTACTTGTTCTTGATAAACTAAACACCCGTAAGTAACTTCCATTATAGGTTTTAGTTTTTTATGAAGATATGCTACATCTTCAGGATTATTTTTATTGTTTATATAAACTGGAATCGAGTCCATAGGCCCTGGTCTGTATAAAGAAATTCCGGCTACTATATCTTCAAAGTTGTCCGGTTTAAGCTGCTTCATAAAGCTTCTCATCCCAGCACTTTCTAGTTGGAATACTCCTAGTGTATTTCCTGATGAAAGTAATTCATATACTTTAGGATCATCATATTCCATTTTAGAAAAGTTTATTTTTAAATTATGATTTTTATCTATTAAATCAAGTGCATCTCTTATTACTGTTAAAGTTCTTAGACCTAAGAAATCCATTTTTAATAAACCTAACTCTTCTAAAGTTGTCATTGTAAATTGTGTAGTTATAGCATCTTGATGTTTGTATAAAGGAACATATTCATCTATTGGGTTTTTGGATATAACAACTCCTGCTGCATGTGTAGATGCATGTCTTAACATACCTTCTATTTTTCTTGAAACATCTATTATTTCTTTTGTGTCAGCATCTTCTTCATATAATTTTCTTAAATTAGGATTTGTATCTAATGCTTTATCTATTGTCATACCTAATGCAAAAGGTATTTCTTTTGCTATATTATCAACTTTATTGTAACTAACATCTAAAACTCTACCAACATCTCTTATTGCAGCTTTTGCTCCCATAGTTCCAAATGTTATTATTTGTGCAACATGATCTTCTCCATATTTTCTTTTTACATAATCTATAACTTCTTCTCTTCGTTCATAACAAAAATCTATATCTATATCGGGCATTGATACACGTTCTGGATTTAGGAATCTCTCAAATAATAGGGAATATTTTATAGGATCTATATCTGTAATATATAAAGTGTATGAAACTATTGATCCCGCAGCACTTCCTCTTCCAGGCCCTACCATAATATTATTTTCTCTTGCAAAGTTTATAAAATCCCAAGTTATTAAGAAGTACTCTACGTAACCCATCTTCTCAATTACACCTAATTCATACTCTAATCTATCTAATATTTCTTTAGGAGGATTTTTATATCTTTCATTAAGACCTTTAAAACATAACATTCTCAAATACTCATGTGGTGTATACCCATGTGGAACATCATATTTAGGTAAATGAATTGTATTAAAGTCAAATTCGACATTACACATTTGTGCAATTTTTACAGTATTATCTAATGCTTCTTGAACCTCTGGAAAAACTTCTTCCATTTCTTCTCTAGATTTAAGATAAAACTCATCACTCCCAAATCTCATTCTATTTGGGTCATTTACTGTTTTTCCCATTTGTATACACATTAATATATCATGGATTTTAGAATCCTCTTTTCTTACATAATGAACATCATTAGTTGCAACTAATCCTATCCCTATTTCTTTTGAAAGCTTTATTAACTCTCTGTTAACTTCTTTTTGTTCTGGTAAATTGTGATCTTGTATTTCTATATAGTAATTTTCATCACCAAATATTTCTTTATATTTTAGAGCTATATTTTTAGCTTTATCATAATTTCTATTCATCAATGCTTGTGACACATCGCCTGCTAAACAAGCAGAAAGTGCGATTATACCGTCGCTATGTTTTTTTATTTCATCTATATCAACTCTTGGTTTATAATAAAATCCTCGTACATAAGCCTCTGATACTAACTTTATTAAGTTTTGATATCCAGTAGTATCTTTAGCTAGAAGAATTAAATGCCCCTGAGATTTATCAAAATTAGGGTCTTTATCTTTCATTCCTCTAGGAGCTGTATAAACCTCACATCCTATAATTGGCTTTATTCCTTCTTTTTTTGCTACTTTAAAAAAGTCTATGGCACCAAACATGCATCCGTGGTCAGTTATTGCAACTGCACTCATATTTAATTCTTTTGCTCTATTTACTAAGTTTTTTATTCTGGAAAAACCATCTAGCAAACTATATTCTGTATGAACATGTAAATGTACAAAATCTTTGATCAAAGACCTCACCTCCTGCTTATAAAAAAGCCTTCTATTTTAATTTTTAAATGATTGCTTTTTTGAAATACATATACGGAAAATTATATTAATTCATAATTATAAAAGGAGTATAATTTCCTATGTATTATAAAAATAATTTTACCACAATACACACCTCTTAATCAAAAAAAAAGAGGCATAATGCCTCTTATTCGTATTTTAATCTTAAATTATCTGCTATCTGTTCTATTTTTCTTAGTCTATGGTTAACTGCTGATTTACTTAATTGAGGGCTAGCCATTTCTCCAAGTTCCTTTAAAGTTAAATCTTCATACTCTATTCTTAAAGCTGCTATCTCCCTTAAATTTGGAGGAATATGATCTAATCCTACCTTTTCTCGTATATATTTTATATTTTCTATTTGCCTAACAGCTGCATTAACAGTCTTTGATAAATTAGCTGTTTCACAATTAACTATCCTATTTACATTATTTCTCATTTCTTTAACTATTTTTGTACTTTCAAGACTTAATAGAGCTTGATGAGCTCCAATTATATTTAATAAATCTGATATTTGTTCACTCTCTTTTAAATATACTACATAGTTGTTTTTTCTAGATACAGTCTTTGAATTGAATCCTAGTGAATTTATAAGATCTCTTAAGGATTCTGCAAATTCTTCATTGTTTGTCACAAATTCTAAGTGGTAATTTTTTTCTGGATCACTTATAGATCCCCCACCTAAAAAAGCTCCTCTTATAAAAGCTCTAATACAATCGTTGTCTTTAATAAGACCTTCAGGAACTTTATTCATCGTAAAGAAATAATCTTCTTGAGATAAAATACCCAATTCTCTTAATAAGTTTTCCGCACCCATTTCACTAGTTACCATAAGTACATAACTGTTATTTCTTTTTAACATTTGATTTTTATTTACCGATATCTCTGTGTTAATTTTAAAATTAGTTTTCAATAACTTGAAAATTTTTCTAGCAGTTGAATTTAATTCTGTACTTATTTTTAGATTTAATTTTCTATACCCAACGATTTGTATACTTCCTGCCAATCTAACTATTGCAGAAAGCTCACTTATATTGCAACATTTATCATCCGAAAAAATCCTAGCTAATTCATTTTTTGTTTCTGCTGAAAAAGACATATTTTATCACCTATAGTTAATTCTTTTTTAATCTTTTTTTTATTTCATCTAAAGCAACTTTTATAATTTCTTTTTCATCGTCATATCTAGCTAAATCTACTACTCTATCTAAGTGAACAAACTTAGCATCTATAAACCCTTCCTCTTTTTGAGGAATTGTATCCATATTTCTTGCCTGCATTAAATACCAGTACACAGTCTTATGAACTGCTTTGTTCTCATCCCAATTTTCCTTGAAAGTATAATGTATTTCACCTAAGTACTTTAATATATCAGCCTTTACACCTGTTTCTTCTAGAACTTCTCTAAGAGCTGCATCTTCCTTATTTTCTCCAACTTCAACCTTGCCTTTAGGTAATACCCAGTCTCCATTAAATTTTCTAAGTAAGAGCACCGCATTACCAAATAATACTACGCCCCCGGCACTAACCTCTTCTCTCATTGGTGTTCACTCCTTAAAATAACATAATAATAAGGATTTCTACATAAATTTTTAAAATCCTTTTTTACTTCTCATTATCATAACTATGACTTAGTGCCAAATTAACAACTACATTAGATATGTAATCTGCATCATGTCTTATGTAGTTGCTTTTTATTTCTACTAAATTACATTCTACCACTTTTATTCCCATGTCTTCTAGTGTTTGTTTTTGTTTTTTATCTAATAATACCTGGCTTGCGCCATCTTTATTATAAATATCAAATACAGGTTTTGGTAAAACTTCATTATTAGTTATTACTATATCAATTATATTTTTCCCACAATGTTTATTTATAGCATTTATATGGTCTAAAACATTATAATCATCAGTTTCTCCAGGTTGCGTCATTATATTTGATATGTACACTTTTGGAGCTTTAGATTCTTTTATCGCATCTATAACTCCATCTACTAATAAATTAGGCATTATACTAGTGTATAAGCTTCCTGGCCCTATAACAATAATATCTGTATTTTTTATAGATTTAATAACTTCATCTAATGGTTTAGCGTTTTTAGGTTCTAGTTCTATACTTTTAATTTTTGTATTTTGACTTCTAACTTGATTTGGTATGTTAGATTCACCCTTAACTATGTTTCCATTGTCAAGATTCGCTATTAAGTTTATATCCTCTAATGTCACTGGTAACACTCTACCTGTTATAGCGAAAACTTCACTCATTTTATAAACAGCAGTTTCAAAACTTCCATAAACCCCATTCATAGCCGCTAAAAATAAGTTCCCAAAACTTTGTCCTTTTAAAGCTCCTTCTGTGAATCTATATTTCATAACAGCATCCATAGTAGGTTCCATATTAGCTAATGAAAGCAAACAGTTTCTTATATCTCCAGGAGGCAACATGCCCAAATCTTCCCTTAATACTCCTGATCCTCCACCATCATCAGCAACAGTTACTACAGCCGTTATATTAGGAGTATAATGCTTTAGCCCTCTTAAAAAGACTGATTGCCCTGTTCCTCCTCCTATTACAACAACTCTAGGTTTCTCTTCTTTTATATTATTTTTTATAGTTTTAGCAGAGTTTTCTCTTTTTTCTTTTAGATATAAAAAAGCTAATGCTAATAAGAATATCCATCCAGCTCCCCCTATAAAAATTATTACTGATGCCATAATTCCCTCCATATTTTATCTAAGAGTGTGGTCTCTATGTTTTTTTATAACTCTATAACCCTTTTTGATTAAATCATCATAAAGCAAGTTAGAAATTGTTACAGATCTATGTCTTCCACCTGTACATCCAATTGCTATAACTAAGTGACTCTTTCCTTCTTTAATATAGTGAGGAATTAAGAAATCTACCATGTCTTCTAATTTAGCAAAGAATTCTTTACTTACATCAGAATTCATTACATAATCTCTTATAATTTGTTCTTCTCCTGTTTTAGATCTTAATTCTTCTTCATAATATGGGTTTGGTAAAAATCTAACATCAAATACTAAATCTGAATCTATAGGTATACCATGTTTAAATCCAAATGAAACTACAGATATTGTAAGTTTAGGAGTTTTTTCTCCTTCTAAATATAGCTTGCTTATTTCTTCTTTTAAATCTCTAGGTTTCATATTGCTAGTATCAATTATGCTATTAGCTTTATTTCTCAAAGTTTGAAGTATTTCTCTTTCTTCTTTTATCCCCTCTGTTATTTGAGTAGACTTTGCTAGTGGATGATTTCTTCTAGTCATTTTATATCTTTTTACTAAAATATTATCTGCACAGTCTAAAAATAAAACTTCATATTTATAGTTTTCTTTTTCTAAATAACTTAAACTTTCATGTAATGTTTCAAAAAACTCTCTTCCTCTTATATCTATACCTAAAGCTACTTTATCTATATTAGAATTCCCTTGATAACATAATTCTGCAAATTTAGTTATAAGGGTTGGTGGTAAATTGTCTACACAATAAAATCCAATATCTTCTAAAGATTTCATAGCTTCACTTTTGCCAGATCCAGATAATCCTGTTACTATTATAAATCTCATATTATATCTCCCTCTTAAAATTTAATATTTTTTATAAGGCTAAAATCTAAATCTGCTTCTTTAGCAATTTTTATAGCTTTGTCAAAATTTCCAACGTTATTTGGGCAGTGAGCATCTGATCCTATAACAAACTCCACTCCTGTGTTTTTTATCTTTTTTAATTGTTCACTATTTAGATATCCATGGTGAGAGTTTATTTCTAACAAAGTATTGTGTTTTAATGCTACTTTTGCTATTTCTTCAATATATACATCTCCCTTATCTCCAGGGTGAGTAACTATAAATATATTATTATTTTTAATAGCATTTATTACAGCTTTAGTATTATATTCTTTACTATGACCTTTAAATTTTAAGTAATTAAATGTATGATTAAGCGCACTTTTTATAGATGCTGGCATTGATCCAAAATGATATCCTGCCATAGTATAATCTAACATTTGCGAAATCTTATAATCTACATCTATATTCCCTTTATCATCCAATATGTTACATTCCATACCTAAAAGTATTTCTATTTCTTTATATTTTTCATTAAGTTTATCTATTTCTTCTCTCATTTTCGCTATATTGTCATATTTAACACCATATGCAATATGCTTATATCCATGATCTGATATACCTATTTTTTCTATATTTTTTTCTATAGCTACCTTTACATTATCTTCTATACTTCCTTTTCCATGACTATATACAGTATGCGTATGATAATCACCTATTATTTTCATAGTATTATTCATCTCCTAGTATTTTAACTTCCTCTTCTAACATAACACCAAACTTAGAGTTTACTGTACTTTTAACTACATATATTAAATCCAATATATCTTTAGCTGTTGCATCTCCTAAATTAACTACAAACCCTGAATGTTTATCTGAAACTTGAGCTCCTCTTAAAGTTAAACCTTTTAATCCACTATCTTCTATTAACTTTGCAGCAAAATAACCTTCTGGTCTTTTAAATGTACTTCCTGCACTTGGTAGAGTTAAAGGCTGCTTTGTTACTCTACTCTTTGTTAACTCTCTCATAGATTCTCTTATTTCTTCAAAATTACCTTCTTTTAATTCTATAACCGCAGATAATACAATATAGTCCTTTTTACTTATTATACTCTTTCTATAAGAAAATTCCATTTCTTCATTGCTTAAATCAAAAATATTACCTTCAAAATCCATTATTTTAACAGTCTTTACTATATCTTTCATCTCTCCACCATAAGCTCCTGCATTCATAGCTATGGCTCCACCTAAAGTTCCAGGTATACCCGCTGCAAACTCAAATCCTGTAAGGCTTTCATTTAATATAGCTTTACCCATAAAAGAAAGTAATGCTCCTGATTGTGCATAAACAGTATTTCCTTCTATTTTAAATTCATTAAAGCTATCAGCTATTTTTATAACTACTCCTCTTATTCCGCCATCTTTAACTAAAAGATTTGATCCATTACCAATAATTAAGTATGGTATATTTTCTTTCTTTAATAAAGATACCAATTCTTTTATTTCTTCTTCATTTCTTGGCTTTACTAAAAAATCTGTTGGCCCTCCTACTTTAAATGATGTGTGATTTTTCATAGGCTCATCCAAAAGTATGTCCTCTTTGTTTAATATATTTAATAAATTCTTATATATAAATTCCTTATTCATTATATTTCCTCCTAATTAATGTTCTTTATTCATTTAATTACTTCTTTATTTTAAAATTATTCATATACTATAATAATGTATTAAAAACAAAATAACAATATACAAAACCCTTGAATTAAGACTATTATCTCTAAAATTTACCTACTTAATTATATGAATGCTTTATAAATTAATTTCATAAATAATTTTAAAATATATTATTTATTAAAATATTATTTTAATTGGATTTTTTTTCATGACTTTCTATGTCGTTTTTTGTATGCAAAATAATTGTTTTATTGTATAATTGTTGAAGTTATGTATTTATGAAATTTTTAGATTAATTATAATATTTTTTTATTTATTAGGAGGAATTTTAAAATGAGCGATAAAAAAATGCTTACACCTGCTGAAGTAGCTGAATATACTTTAAATGTAGGTATAAAAAAAGCTACTACTCCAACTAAAAAAGTTTTAGTTTCTGCATTTTTAGCTGGAATGTATATAGCTTTAGGAGCTTTAGGTTCTATTGCTGCATCATATAATTTACTAGCTAATCCTGCTACTTATGGATTAGGAAAAATGGTTGCTGGACTTATGTTCCCTGCAGGACTAGTCCTTATATTAATAGCAGGTGGAGATTTATTTACAAGTAATATACTTATAACAATAGCAGCTTTAAAGAAAAAAGTTACTTGGGGCCAAACATTTAAAAACTGGTCTTTAGTTTGGATCGGAAACTTAATTGGAGCGGCTTTTGCTGCTGCTTTAGTTGCTAAGTCTGGTGTATTCGATTGGAGTAACGGTTTATACGGTGGTGTTATTATAAAAACTGCTGTTGGTAAAACAAATATAGAATTTTTTGCAGCTATAGCTTCAGGGGTAGTATGTAACTTATTGGTTTGCGCTACTGTTTGGGCTTCATATGCAGCTAAATCTGTTTCAGGAAAAGTAATGATGGGATGGTTAGGAATATTCGTATTCGTATGTATCGGAGTAGAACACGTTGTTGCTAACATGGGATACTTATTGGCTGGTTTAATGGTTAAATTAAACCCACTATACTTAGAAGCCGCTCATAAGACTTTAGCTGATGTTTCAAACTTAAATATAGGTAATGTGTTTTTACATAACTTCCTTCCAGTTACTATAGGTAACATATTAGGAGGTATGATAATAGCAGCTTCTTATTATTTCTTATTTATAAGTAAAAGTGAAAATTAATAATGCATTAAACCCTCTTATTTAAGTAAGAGGGTTTTTATATGGTTAAATATTTGTGTTTTTGTTATAATAAATATAATTATTTAAATGCATAAAATGTATTTATTAAGGAGGGGATTATAATTTTATCCATAATTTTTTCATATCAATTTTTAGTTACTGCATTATATGTAATTAACTTTTTAGTTATCCTAAATATTATATTTAGAGAAAGAAGAAGTATAGAATCTTCTGTAGCTTGGATTTTAATTTTAACAATATTTCCTCCCGCAGGTTTTGTTTTATACACAGTGTTCGGTAGAAGAATGAATAAAGTTAACATGTTTAAATTAAAGAAAGAAGAAGATACGAAACTAAAAAGCAGAATGATAGAATCTACAGACTTCTTACAGTACTCTGAGAGATTTGAGCCTAGCATTGTTGAACATAAAGATATGATTTACTCTCTAGCTACTTTAAATAGTGCTCCATATACTACAAATAATAAAGTTTCAATATATACGGATGGTCATGAATTTTTTCATGAATTAAAATCTCAACTAAAAAAAGCTACAAAA
Source organism: Paraclostridium ghonii (assembly GCF_023653455.1). GTDB lineage: Bacteria > Bacillota > Clostridia > Peptostreptococcales > Peptostreptococcaceae > Paraclostridium > Paraclostridium ghonii. Next base: position 1,153 of record NZ_JAKEDR010000043.1, on the reverse strand, counting down.
TATATTCATATTGAGTTTTATATTTTTAAAGATGATGAAATTGGAAGTGAAATTTTAGATATACTTATAGATAAACTGTCTCAGGGTGTAGAAGTTAGACTTTTATATGATACAGTTGGAAGTAGACTTTTTTCTGAAAAAGGAATTCAAAGATTAAGAAAATCTAGTGGTAAAGTAGGTGCCTTCTTCCCTTCATTCCTAAAAATAATAAACTTTAACTTAAATTTTAGAAATCACCGTAAAATAGTTGTAATTGATGGAGAAATAGGATTTGTTGGTGGATTTAATGTTGGAGATGAGTACCTAGGAAAAGACCCTAAGTTTGGCTACTGGAGAGATACTCACACTAAAATAACAGGGTCTGCAGTTAACGATTTAAATCTTAGATTTATGATGGACTGGAGATACACTACACATGAAGATATTAACTTCACTAAATATTTAAATGATGATATTAACCCTTATAATGGTAACGTAGGAATCCAAATTGTTAATAGTGGACCTGATTTATCTGAAATAGACGAAATAAAATATGGGTACTTAAAAATGATTCAAAAAGCTAAAAAGTATTTATATATTCAATCTCCATATCTTATATTAAATAGTTCTTTGCTTGATGCAATTAAAATAGCATGTTTATCAGGAGTTGATGTAAGAATAATGATTCCATCTAAACCTGATCATCCATTTGTTTATTGGGCTACCTACTCTTACGCAGGAGAACTTTTAAAATTTGGAGCTAAGATTTACACTTATGATAAAAATGCTTTTATTCATTCAAAAACAGTTGTAATAGACGACTCTATTTGTTCTATAGGAACTGCTAATATGGATATACGTAGTTTTGAACTTAACTTTGAGGTTAATGCATTTATTTATTGTCGTGATATATCAATTAAACAAAAGGAAATATTTGAAACTGATATAGAAAAATGTGTTCAAGTAACTCAAGAAATGTATGATAACAGATCTAGAGTTATACAGTTTAAAGAATCTATATCCAGACTTTTATCTCCTGTTTTATAACCTTGTATGAAACACCTAAAATTTAAATAATTTTGGGTGTTTTTTATTTATATCATCCCCATTATATTTTTCCAACTTTTACAAATTGTCGTAAAATTTTTATAATAAATAAGCTATAATATATATG
>NZ_JAKEDR010000042.1 GCF_023653455.1 Paraclostridium ghonii | reverse complement strand
ATATAAATTTTAATTTCTTTTATTAAAATAATCTTAATTTAAACAAAGTTAATATATTTTTTTATAAATTTACATATTATTAAAATAAATAGATATAAAGTAATCTATAAATGTGTGAAAAATATTCGCTAAGGGGGAACTGTAAATGAGAAATAGACATACTAATTTAACTGATGATAGACTTTTTAGAGTTAAAATATTATCTAGTAGTGGAGATAACATAAATTTAAAATTTCCAGTTGAATTTGTAAAAAGGATGGTAAAAATTAATGGCCTTAAATGGCTTAATTTGAAAACAGATGTTTTAGATACAGATAATTTATCAAAAACAGTTATGCAAGCTTTAGATTATAATCTGACTGGAAATATAGTTGATGTAAAAACTAAAAATAATGATTTAATAAAAATAAATATAGAATAGTTTAAATAAATTTCTTTTGTAGGCTTGAACAAATACATATTTTTTTATAATATATTAGTAGTTTTAAATTTCTATAGAAAGGAACTTGTTATGAAAAGTTTTAAAATACAATTAACTAGAGATACTTTTAGCTTCAAATTTAAACAATATGAGGGAACATACTTTTTTGGAGACTTAAATGAAGAAACTCAAATTGTTAAGTACAAAATAACGAAAGATGAAAAGGGATTGGAATTAAAAGAATTTGGGAATACACATATAAAAGAGAATTTATTGTACATACCTCAAATTGAAGCCTACATAGATTTAAATAGTATAAAATAAGTAATTTTAATATTTAGAAATAAATTAAATATAGCTATAGGGTGAGGTTGTGAAGAATCACGGGGGATTGTGAATGATAAAGATGCTCTATAAGAGCATCTTTAATAATCTAGTAGACCAAGAATTAACCTTCTGTAGAGGGATAAATATAAATATTACCTGCACCTACGATTACTATTCTAAATTCAGGAGTAATCCTAACTAAATTAAATTTTTCAGAGTTAGGTGGAAATCTAATAGATTGAACTAAAACCTGGTTTTCATCAAATACTTGAAGATAAGCACCTTCAGTTTGAGAAACATTTTGAACTATATACTTATTTTCTTCTGAAAAATTTAAATCTGCAACCTTATATACACCCTCTTTAAATAGGTTAAGAGCATAAGTACTATTACTAGATAGACTTAATAAAAAGCATGAAACTAATAAAAGCGCAATTATTTTCTTTTTCATACTTAAACCACCTTTCTAGTATAGTTTAACTAGTAAAAAGATAAATATGCGATAATCAAAATAGTAAAAATTAACCAGACAAAAAAGAAAAACTTAAAATTGAAGCCTACATAGATTTAAATAGTATAAAATATAATAAGATATATAAACGCCTAGTATAGAATTAAGATTATTCAGGTAGATTAGAAATAATAATAATTTACAAATAGAAATGGATGAAATTATGAAAAAAATTTATATAGATTTAGGACACGAAGGAAATGATAGTGGGATTATAGGAGTTAATTTAAAACTCTTGAACACACAGATCTATTGAATCAAATAAATGGGGAGCAGATGGATAGAAAAATATTATAATAAGCCAGAAAAAGAACAACTTTGGGAAGGATGTTTAGAAGCTTTCAAAGAAAGAGATAATGCAGATAGGGTTTTTAAAGATGCTTATATAATCCCTAAATAATATATAAATTACCACTGTATATATTACAGTGGTAATTTTATGTTCAAATATTATATAAGAATAATAAATCTATATAATATTAATAAACAAACCCCTATTAAAGCAATTTTAAATACTATACTCCCAATAAGCTTAACACTTTTTATAACTATCCCAGCGACAACTATAAAAACTAATAATTTAAATAATAAATCTAAATCCATAATTATCCTCCTATTCATGTAAGCATTATATAAATTTTAACAGAATACATGAATATATGCAATTTATATAAAATATAGAGGCATAATAATATTATATTATGGTAAAATGTGTATAAGATAAATACAAAAGGTGGGTATGAGTTGTTTATGAATAAAATTAAGTTTTCAATAAAAAAAATTAAAAATATCCCAACTGATCCTAAAGTAATGTATGCTAAAGCTAATTTTTATATTAAATTAGGTAAACTTAATGAAGCTATTGAACTATTGACACAAGCTTCATTAAACAATTATGATAAAGCTCAATATACATTGGCTAAATTGTATCATTCTGAAGGTAATATAGAGGAATGTGAAAAGTGGCTTAAGCTGGCATTTAAAAGTGGGATAGAAGAAGCAGCTTATGATTTAGGGAATATTTATTATAAGTTAGAAGCTTATGAGTATGCTATATATTGGTATGAAAAGATAGCAATGTTAGGACACTTAAAAGCGCAGAATAATTTAGGGGTAATTCATTTTAAACTACAAGAATATGAAAAATCTATAAGATGGTTAAAAGAAGCTAGTGATGGTAATTTATCTGATGCTCTTTTTAACTTAGGGGTTTTGTATAAATGCGTAAATGACTATGAAAATGCACTTAATTGTTTTAAAAAAGGGTCTATATTAGGAAATGATCATGCTAAATATAATTTAGCTATTATGTACCAAGAAAATGGAGATTATAAAGATGCTATTTCAAACTATAAACAATTATACAAAATCGGATATGAAAAAGCGTGTTATAATTTAGGTCTTTTACTAGAATCGGATCAAAATTATGAAGAAGCTAAAATATATTATAAAAAAGCAGCTGATAAAGGAAATGAAAAATGCAGCTTTAGATTAGCTTACATATACGATGAGCAAGAAGAGTATGAAGATGCTAAAAAGTATTACAAAAATGCTCATGAAAAAAATAATGTTTTAGCTAGTTACAAATTAGGAAATATCTATAACAAAGATAATGATTTACCTACAGCTAAAATATACTATAAAGAAGCTTCTGATAATGGATTAATACAGGCTACTAATAACCTAGCGGGGCTTTTATTTGAAGAAAAAATATATGAAGAAGCTATACCTTTATATGAAAAATCTATAGACTATGGATTTAGAGAGTCTATAGAAAACTTAGGTGATCTGTATAAACAGATAGATGATATTAACGCTGCAATTAAATATTATAAACAAATAGATGATTTAACATCAGTTCAAGTTAAATTAGGTAATATCTACGAACAATTAAAAGACTTTGATATGGCCATTAGTTATTACGAACGATCATCTAACAATAACGATCTTGAATCTTTATATAAACTAGGTATTATATACGAAGAATTAGGAAATTATGAAGAGGCTATAAAGTATTATGAAAAAGCTGTTGAGAAAGATCATTTAAATGCTCGTATACATTTAGGAAAAATATCATTTGAAAAAGAAGATTACGAGCTTTCTAAAAAATTGTTTGAAGCTCCAGCAAATGAAGATAATACCTATTCACAGCATATGTTAGGTATTATATATAGCATTTATTACAAAGATTATGTAAGTGCTAAGTATTGGTACGAAAAAACAAGGTCAAAAGATTGTATAGAATCTATTTTCAACTTAGGTCAATTAAGCCTAAAATTAAATGAAGATAGTGAAGCTGAAAAGTACTTTAAAGAAGGATCTAAACTTGAAAATAAGAAATGTGAATATATGTTAGCTAGTCTATATTATAAGAAAAGTTTTGAAGCTTATGAAAAACTAGCAAAAGAAAACTATGATAATAGTGAAGAAGTGTTTAATAAACTCCCAAAATTAATTTTAAATTTTGATCAAATACTTGTGGCGCCATTTGAAGTGATTAATTCTGCTGAAGATGAAGATTTATATGTTCCTAAGTATTTGCTATATACAGATGAAAAAATAGAGAATCTATATGAAGGGGAGCTAAAACATATGATTGTAGATGGCTACTTAGAATTTAATATAGAAAATATAACTAAATAACATAAAAATGGGTAAAAAAGCTTCTAGGAACAAATGTTCGACAAGCTATTTTTATCCATTTTTTATATTATTGTATAAAATTATTTAAATAAATTAAGAAAATTTGATAAAAATTCTGTATGTTCATTAAAAATATTAAGTCCTATAAGTATAAGTATAACCCCACCTATAATTTCAGCGTAATTTTTTAGCATTGGACCTATTTGTTTTCCTATTAAAACACCTACAAAACATACTATAAAAGTTATTATAGCTATAGCGCTTACAACTGGTATTATAGATATATTTAAGAATGCAAAACTTACTCCAACTGCAAGTGCATCAATGCTAGTAGCAATAGATAAGATTATTAAATCTTTTATTTTTATATCACTATCATCTAAATCACTTTGCATATTATCTTGAGTAATAGCTAAAGCAACCTCATCCTCATGTTCACCTTTAATAGACTCATAAATCATTTTTATACCTAAAAACGAAAGTAGTATTAAGGCAATCCAATGATCAAATGCTTTTATGTATCCTTCAAAGCTAATTCCTAATGCCCATCCAATCAATGGCATTACTCCTTGAAATAGACCAAAGAAAAAAGCTATTTTAAAAGCTAGTTTTATTGTTATATTTTTCATTGTCATACCTTTAGTTATAGATACTGCAAATGCATCCATAGCCAAAGCAAACGACATTAGTAAAATTGATATTAAACTCATAATATTAGTCCTCCTTAATTTTTTATAATGCACAAAAAAACGAGACTTATACACGAAAAAATCGTGTATGAGTCTCGCTATTTAAGATTAGACCAGACTTTTACAAGTCATTATGTTGATCTAACCACACTTTCTGTGCTAGCTACTCCCTCAACAAGAGAATAGTAAGTTTATTCAATTCTTTTATAATTTTACACAATATGTCAGTATAAGTCAATTTAAATCTTATAATTGACTTAAATGAATTAATTTGTCTCTGTTAGTGATAGTTATTTTTCCTCTTTGAGTTGATATTATGTCTTTATTTTTAAAATCTGTGAGTATTCTAGTAACAACTTCTCTACTAGTTCCTAATTCTTGAGATATTTTTTCTTGAGTTAAATATAAAAAATTGCTATTATTAGTTCTTTTAGACACATCTAATAAGTATTTAGAAATTCTAACATCCATACGTTCAAATGCTATCTCTTCTAATAAGTTTATAACTTCTGTGTATTTATTAAATAAATTTGACACCATATACTTTTGAAAATCTATAGTATTGTATATATATCTATTAAATATATCTATTGGAATAAATACTATTTTTGTAGGTTCTATAACTTCAGCAAATGCGGGAAAAGCTTCACTTGATAACATACAAGAAATAGATAGATAACAAGTATCTCCATTAGAAAGTTTATACAGAGTCACTTCTTTTCCTTTATCTGAAATCTTATACACTCTTATAATTCCTTTTAAAATTAAAGAAAAACCTTTGCATTGTTCACCTCTAGTAATTATTTCTGAGTTTGTATCAAATTCTTCTATTATTAATCTAGACTCAATAAGATTTTTAGCCGATTCATCCAATTTATCTATAAAGCTATAATCATTGCATAATTCTTTTAAAACTGTCATAACATCCCCCCTAAATATAATCAATATATACTTTTCATATAATAAAATTATATATTAATATTACTTATTATCAAAGAATTTAATATTAATATTAAGTATATGTGTATTTCTAAAATTTTAATATGAAAAATAAATGAAGAGTGCCTTAAAAAGACACTCTTCTATCTAAATTAGACTTGGCAGGGCGGGGAATCCTGCATCTCTCACGGTTACTTAAACTTTTAAGTAGAGTATTGGACCCTTTCCAACTTCAAAATCTAACTAATACTAGTATTAGCTAAAAAATAATTTTTATACAAAAATAAGTAACATATTTATATATATATTCATATTCTTTAATAAGATTAAATATTTAACTATTAAAAATACTCTCTACATTAAACTTTATCTTCTGAGTTATCTAAATTAATAAAGATAAAACCCATAAATTCATCAGAAGTAGTTTGAGTATAAAAATAGTGTTTATATCTTAGAAGGTGTCTTGAATCTAAAATAAAGACATCTTCTTATTTTTTGTCTATTTTAAATAGTATTTACATATATATTATTAAAACACAATTAATTAAGGAGGTTAGTATGGGAAGTATAATAAGTAATTTATTTACATCGATATTTACAAACCCTATAACACTAATTTTTATAGGTATTACAATAATTCATTCAATTACAAATGTATTGAAAAACAATAAAATTTATGATTTTGTACAAGAAAAATTAAGCGAACTAAATTTAAATCCAGAAGAAAGTGATATAGTATCAATAGCTAACAATAAATATGAATCTTATAAAAGTACATATCCATATGCAGAGATAAATATGAACACATTTGTAGAAGAAGTCATATCTGATTTTTCTAAAGATAATAAAATAATAATAAATGAAATAAAAGCTGTTAAAAGCTCTCCATCATTATGTATATTGTTAGGAGTATTAGGTACATTTGTAGGACTTACAATAACTCTTGCAAGTATTGATAAAGGAGATATAGTAAATTCAATGACACTAGCAATAGGTAGTATGCAAATTGCTTTTGCTACAAGCATTGTGGGAATAATATGTTCAGTAGCTATAAACGCTTATATAAAACATAGAAATTGTGAAAGTATCCTTTTACAACTGATGCTTAAGCTAGAAAATACTATGACAGTTAAGTCTAGTAATAATAAAGGTGAGGTTTTAGATTCAAAGTTAAATGAAATCAAAGTATGCATCAAGGATATTAGCAAGGCAATAAGTGCCATAGAGAGATTTGATAAAATTTCTAAAGACTTACATGATTTTAATGATGATTTTATAACATCTATAGCGCAGTTAGGAAACATGTTAAATGGATCTAATAATTCTATAAAGACATTTGATCAAAGCATAAGGAAGCTAGACAAACAATTTAGTATCCTAAATTTAAAATTTGTTAAATTATTTGATACATACGAGTCTCAAAGTGAAATTTATAATGAAATAGTAGAAAATATAAAAGAATCTTCAAAAGACATAAAAACAACAAATCAAAGTCAACTTGCTATAAAAGATTATATAAGGGATGTTACTGCTGGATTTGCCCTATATGAAAGAAATATACAAGATCTTATGGTGAAATTGATATCTCATGAAAACAACTTACTTATAAAGCAAAATAATATAAATGAAAACAATATAGATTTAAAAGTAGATATAAATAAGCTAACAAAAGTAATCGATACACAGGCTAAGTCCATAATTGATCAATTAGAACTAGTATTTAAATATTTAGATATATATAAGGAAGCTTTAGATATAACAAACGCAATGTCAATTAAATCTAACATTGAAAATAAGGATAATTATGATATTACTAAAGAATATAAAATTGATAGAGTGTATCAAGAATATGATAATCCCAACCAAACTTTTGATTTAGATGAATTAGATGAAGTTGAATTAGATGAAGAAGAGGAAATAGAATATGATAAATAAATATAGAAGAACTGTAAATAAGGAAGAAGAACAAAGTAATTTTTGGCCTACATTTACAGATTTACTAGCAACTATTTTAATGGTTGTTATAATGGTTTTAATTAGTTCTGAAAGTATGGTTGGAGGAGTTGAACAAGGTATAGCTAGTAATGTTAACAATTCTGTAAAGCAAACTTTAAAGGAAAATGGAATACCTATTGAAATCGATAAGGAAAGTGGAGAAGTAACTTTTGGAGAAACTGCATTATTTGATACAGACAGTGATCAATTAAAGCCAGAAGCTAAAGAAATTTTAAATATATTTGTTCCAAAATATGCTGAAACTATATATAAAGATTATGGAGATTATATTTCTAAAATAATAGTAGAGGGGCATACAGATGATGTTGGAACATATATATATAATTTAGATTTATCTCAAAGGAGGGCTTTTAGTGTTGTAAATTATATTGTTGGAGAAGAAATAGGGGAGTATAAGTACAAAGATAAATTAACAGAAGATATAATTTCTGTAGGTAGATCAAAAGCTGAACCTATAAAAAATAATGACAATAGCATAAATAGAGATAAATCAAGAAGAGTAGAAATAAAATATGAAGTTAATGTTGATTAAAACTCCGAATATACGTTTGGAGTTTTTTTGTATTTAATGCCAATTACATGTTATAATCTATAGTGATTAGTTTGGAGGGATAAAAAATGACAGATAAACAAAAGTTGGAGAGGTTTTTAAAACTACAAAATAAAGGAATCTCAATTGATGAAATAGCGGTTCAATTAGATTCAGAAGTAAAAGCTTTAAGACGTTTTTTAAATAAAAATGGATATAAATCAGTAAAAGGAAAGTATGTAAAAAAAGTTGAAGATAATATTGAAAATGATGTAAAACAACTAGAGCTAACTATAGACTCAACTAAAACTACTAAAGCAGGTAAAAAAAATGCTACTTCTAACAGTAATACGAAAAAAAGTTCAAAATCTAGTGCAGATAAAGCTTCAAAGGTTTATAAGGCTAAACCAGCAAAAGTTAATGTTAGTGCTGAGGATATAGATAAGCTTTGTGAAGTATATGATTGGTACTTATCGGTTAAAGATATTAAATCATTACAGCCAAAATCAAAAAAATCGAAAAAAGATATTGTAGTAGAAAAATTCGATATGACAAATTTAAAGAGTACTAGAATACAAGTTGAAAAATCTATCTGGGAAGAATTCGAAAGATTATGTAGCAATTCTGAATATACTAAACAAGAAATACTAACTCAAGCAATAAAAGACTTTTTAAAACAATATAAAAATCTAATATAGATAAAAAAATAAATGAACTACAAACACTAGTAGCTCATTTATTTTTTATCTATCGCATAGTTTTAAAAGCTAAAACTAACGTAAACAAAATCATAGGAATAAGTATCAATATAGCTATTTTTTCATAATTTTTTCTCATACATCACCGCCTAAAAATTTACTTATGTTCTATATACTATAATTATAGTATATTTATTTAAATATGTTAATTTAAAAATCAGAAAATTTAGTATATAATAATTAGTATATATATAAATTATTTTTAAAATAGGGTTAGAGAGGTAAAAATATGTTTTTATTATTGGGGATATTGTTTTTAGTTTTAGGTATTGTCTTATTACTATCTTGTAAAAAGAAGCAAAAAGAGTATGAGATAAAACTAGAAAGCATTGAGAAATCTAATAGGGGAAAAAAAGATAAAAAGATTAATAACAAAATTAAAAATATCCAAGAAAAATATCAATCTGAAATGAAAAAATCCAAAGGTAGTGGATATAGCTTTATAGTTGCGGGTATATCATGCATATTAGTAAAAATAATCTATAAGTTCCTTAAATAAAATAAAGAGATATGTTTATAAAACATATCTCTTTATTTTATTACTCTGAATACACCTTTTACATGGCCAAGAATACTAACATCTGATGGATTTAATATTATTGGATCCATGCAATTATTTTCAGGTTGTAGTCTTATGTGGTCATCTTCTTTGAAAAATCTTTTAACTGTGGCACTTTCTTCGCCAACTAATGCAACTACTATTTGCGAGTTGTAAGCTGTGTTAGCTTTATCAACTATAACATGGTCTCCGTCTAAGATTCCTGCATTTATCATGCTTTCGCCTTTAACTTTTAATATAAAATTGTCGCTACCTATAACAAAGTTAGCAGGTAGTGGTATGTATTCTTCTATATTTTGTTCTGCGAAAATTGGTTCTCCTGCTGTTATTTGACCTATTACAGGTAAGTGTAGGATCTCTTGATTAAGACCATTAACTCCTTCACTTTTATTAGAATCTAAAACTTCGATTGCTCTAGGTTTTGTAGCATCTCTTCTAATATAACCTAGCTTTTCTAATTTATTTAAATGAGAGTGTACAGTAGATGTGGACCTTAAATCAACAGCCGCACAAATCTCTCTAACTGAAGGTGGATACCCCTTTTGAGTTAATTGATCTTTTATAAACTCAAGTATCATTATTTGCTTATTAGTTAAATCTAGATACATGTTATCATCTCATTTCTAATATTAATATATTTTAATTTTATACTATATATTTTAACATATTGACTAGTTTTATACAAACATTTGTTCTAGAAAGGTCAATTACTTATTTTTATCATCAGATTCATCTATCCATTCAAAATTATTTACAATATCGCGCTTAACATTTTTCTTATGAGCTGCATACAGCTGAGTAGTTGTGACATTATCATGATCTAATAAGTTTTGAACATCATATATAGAGAAACCATTTTGAATCAATGAAGTGGCTGCAGTAGCTCTTAGTTTATGAGGGCTGTAACCTTTTTCTCTAGATGTATCCATAGAAATAGACGTATATTTTTTTACTAATTGTCTTATAGACTTTGGATCCATTCTTTTATTTTGAAGAGAGAGAAATAGTGCATCCTCAACATCTTCACTTAGCATTTCACTTTTAGGTCTTTCGTGTAATATATAATCCCTAACAACTAATTCACAAGTATTATTTATAGGCATTAATACTTCTTTTCCTCTTTTTCTATAAATTTTAAACTCGCCTCGAGAGAAGTTAAATGATGAAATATTAAGTTCTCTAAGTTCATTTAATCTAAGCCCATAAGTAACAAATAGAGCCAATATTGCTTTATCTCGAAGCTTAGTTTTTTTCCAATAAACTTTTTCTTTCTCAGTAAGCCCAAAACCTGTTTCTACAGCTTCTAGCATTTTAGCAACTTCATCTATCTCAAGACGTTTAATTGCATCTGGCTGAGGCTTGGGAAGCTTGATTGGATTAAAACCATCTGTTATGTTAGTTTCTAATTGATCATTTCTAAACAGAAACTTAAATAGTGTAGATAAAGAAGATTTTTTACGGGCTAAAGCTCTATTGTTATTTTCATAGATGTGAGTATTTTTCTCAGTATACTTATAATATCTAGTGCAATAATCTCCTAAAAATAAGTTTACATCTCGTGCTTTTATTGCATTAAATTCTTCAAGTTTAACATCTTTTATTTCATCAGCTTCTGTAATCTCTTTAGTTTCTACTAAATAAGAACAGAAAAATTGAATATCCTCTAAGTATGCTAATCGAGTGGTAACAGAGACAGATCCTTTCAAGTAAATACAATAGTCTTTCATAAACTTAGGAATCTGACTCTCAATTTGTATACATTTTTCAATAACTTTATTATCTCTAAGAACAATATTATCTGGCTTATCTGATTTATTATGTATTTTAATAGTTTTATGTTCTGACATTAAAAAACCTCCAAATTTCTAATACTAATATTTTTAATATAGCATAATATTTTTTTGACTTCAACTATTCCTTAAATATTATCAAAACTATAAATTTATTAAAAAAATGCTAGTCATCAAGTCTTTTAAAATACGCTTTTTATGTTGTTATACTCTAGGTAATTTCAAGTATAGTGATATAAAAAAAATTAATGCAATGTAATATTTTATACTTTTGAGGGGTTTTTTGCATTTTGGTTGATTTTTTATATAAACAGTGCTATGCTTATATCGTAAAAAGATGTATAAAAGAACAAGAAATTAAGACCTTTATTTTAGACTATAACTTTAAGTGGAATAGAGATGTCTTTATTTAATATTTACGTGTTAATTGTACATAATCGAACACTTCAAGAAAACGTTTAACACACATATTAAGAGGTTTTTTGTTCTGTGAGTTGTCAATTCAAACCTATAACATAATCTACTAAAATATCATTATTTTTTCATATTACATAAATAGTAGTAGAGTTATAACATCTTGTAGAATGTGTTTTTTAAAATACTTCTTAAATTTATAGTTTTACTTTAATTAATACTGGCTAAGGATAAAAGTTTAAAGGAGATGATATATGGAAAACGTTATTATTTCAAGTGTAATATTCCTTATAGTTTCTTTAAAATTAGCATTTTATTAATTACTTATGTATCGTTATTTACATTAAGAGGTGCTGAATTTGAGGGATCTGATGATGCAGAAGGTAGTTTGTTAAATTACAGGCAAAGAATATAAGCCTTGGATTAAACCAGTTGGAAAATTATATTGGTAGTGGATTACCAGAGGAATTTCAAAGTTTGTTAAAAAATTAATATTGAGACAAGTTAAACCAATAAATTTATTCCAAAACCTATATTAAAGTGATTAAAGGGCTAAATAAGATAAAATATCTAAAAATATAGTATCTAATAGCTACAAATAAAAACAAAAGAATTATAAGAAGAACAAATAAAAAACAATTACAAGTTATTGTAGGTAAGAATTATAGGCTACATAAATCATATGTAGTTTGTGTATAAAATAAGTAAAATATAAGGGTGTATCAAGGTACACACTAGATATACATAGGGGGTATTTTTATGGCATTAATGACAAAAGAACAGTACATAGAAAGTCTTAGAGAGGTAAAACAAAAAGTTTATTTATTTGGGGAATTAATAGAAAATCCTGTAGATCATCCTATAATTCGTCCATCACTTAATTCTGTAGCTATGACTTATGAATTAGCTCAAGATCCACAATATGAAGATGTGATGACAGCGGTTTCTAATCTTACAGGAAAAAGAATTAATAGATTTTGCCATATCCATCAAAGTACTGAAGATTTAATTAATAAAGTTAAAATGCAGCGTTTATGCGGTCAAAAAACTGGGTCATGTTTTCAACGTTGTGTAGGAATGGATGCATTCAACGCTGTTTATAGTACAACTTTTGAAATAGATGAAGCTTGTGGAACTAATTATCATGAAAAATTTAAAGAGTATATGATATACGTTCAAGAAAATGATTTAGTAGTTGATGGAGCAATGACAGATCCAAAAGGGGATAGGGGCTTACCTCCACATAAACAAGCTGATCCAGATTTATTCCTAAGAGTAGTTGAAAGAAGAGAGGATGGAGTTGTAGTAAGAGGTGCTAAAGCTCATCAAACTGGAATGGTTAATTCTCATGAAATTCTTGTTATGCCAACTATAACTATGGGACCTGACGACGAGGATTGGGCAATAGCTTTTGCTGTACCAACTGATACAGAAGGAATATTTAGTGTATATGGACGTCAATCTTGCGATACTAGAAAGCTTGAAGAAGAAGCAGACATAGATATGGGTAACCCAAGATTTGGAGGACATGAAACCCTAACTATATTTGAAGATGTATTTGTACCAAATGAAAGAATCTTTTTAAATGGTGAAGTTAAGTTTTCAGGTATGTTAGTGGAAAGATTTGCAGGTTATCATAGACAAAGTTACGGTGGATGTAAAGTTGGGGTTGGAGATGTACTTATTGGAGCAGCAGGATTAGCTGCTGAGTATAATGGTGCAGATAGAGCTTCACATGTAAAAGATAAACTAATTGAAATGACTCATTTAAATGAAACGCTATACAGTTGTGGTATTGCTTGTTCATGTGAAGGATGTAAAACAAAATCAGGAAATTATCAAATAGATTTATTGCTTGCAAATGTTTGTAAACAAAATATAACAAGAATGCCATATGAAATTGCTAGATTAGCAGAAGATATAGCTGGAGGTATTATGGTAACTATGCCTTCTGAAAAAGATTTCAAAGATCCTAAAATAGGGCCTTATATTGATAAATATTTAAAAGGTGTTGATAGTGTTCCAACTGAGGATAGACTGAGAGTTTTAAGACTTATAGAAAACATTACTCTAGGAACTGCTGCTGTTGGATATAGAACAGAATCTATGCATGGAGCAGGTTCACCTCAAGCGCAAAGAATTATGATTTCAAGACAAAGTAATTTAAATAAGAAAAAAGAGTTAGCTAAAGATATAGCTCAAATAAAAGAACTAGCTAAAATATAGTCAAAACAAAGAATACGACTAAAAAGATCCTAGAAATCAAGGGGTGAAATAATGGATTGGAAGACTTTATATAAAGAAAAATTAGTATCAGCAGGGGATGCTGCTCAAAAGATTAAAAGTGGCAATAGAATTGTTACTGGGCATGCAACAGGGGAACCCCAAAAAGTTATAGAAGCAATGGTTAATGAAAGTGAAAGATATTCTAATGTGGAAATAGTCCATATGATTGGAATGGGTCCTGGAGAGTATGTGAAAAAAGATAAAGAGTTCAACTTTAAACATAATGCTTTATTTGTAGGATCTTCTACTAGAGAGGCTGTGGCAGAAGGAAGAGCGGATTTTACTCCTTGCCACTTTTCTGAAGTACCAAGACTTTTTAAAGAAGAATATTTAAAGGTGGATGTAGCTATAATTCAAGTTTCACCTCCAGACAATAATGGTTACTGTAGTTTTGGAATATCTAATGACTACACTAAACCAGCAGCTGAGTGTGCAAAACTTGTAATAGCAGAAGTTAATCCTAAAATGCCAAGAACTTTAGGAGATTCTTTTATACATATAAAGGATATTGATTATATAGTTGAGGTTGATTATGATATTATAGAGCTTAAACCTTCTAGGATTGGCGAAATAGAAAAGGCAATAGGAGAAAACTGTGCAAAACTTATAGAAGATGGGTCTACACTTCAGTTAGGGATAGGTGCTATACCAGATGCTGTACTTCTATTTTTAAAAGACAAAAAGGATTTAGGTATTCATTCTGAAATGATATCAGATGGAGTAGTTGAATTAGTTGAAGCAGGAGTAATTACAAATAAAAGAAAGAATCTTCATAAAAATAAAATGATAGTAACTTTTTTAATGGGTACACAAAAACTATACGATTTTGTTAATGATAATCCAATGGTAGAAACATTTCCAGTAGATTATGTAAATAATCCTACTGTTATAGGTTTAAATGATAATATGATATCAATAAATTCTTGTATTCAAATAGATTTAATGGGGCAAATAGCTTCAGAATCTATTGGAATCAAACAATTTAGCGGTGTTGGAGGTCAAGTGGATTTTATAAGAGGGGCTAACATGTCCAAAGGTGGAAAATCAATAATTGCAATACCTTCAACTGCATCAAGAGGTAAGGTATCAAGAATAGTACCTTTCTTGGACAATGGAGCAGCTGTAACTACATCTAGAAATGATGTTCATTATGTAGCTACAGAATATGGTATAGCTGAGCTTAGAGGAAAATCTTTAAAAGAAAGAGCAAGAGCACTTATAAATATAGCTCATCCTAATTTTAGAGAAGAGCTTATCAAAGAGTGGGAAAATAGATTCAATAAGAAATTTGATGATGTTGGATATAGTAAGGCGTACAATTAGTTTGTACATATTAAGAATTTTAAAAGAAATCTTTAAACTTAGTTACCTATTTGCTAGTCATATCAAGTATTTAGGTAACTAAGACAATAAATTATACAATCTACAGAGAGTATGGAGGGGTTTATATGGAAGCAAAAGAATATATTGCAGAGTTAGTAAAGAAATCAGGGGAAGCACAAAGAGAGTATGAAAAGTTTAATCAAGAACAAGTAGATGAAATAGTAAGAGAAATTGGTAAGGTAGTATATGATAGAGCAGAAGAATTAGCTAAAATGGCAGTTGAAGAAACAAGAATGGGAGTTTATGAAGACAAGGTTTCTAAAAATAAGGGAAAATCAAAAGTTATATGGAATAACTTAAAAGATAAAAAATCAATAGGAATACTAGAAGAAGATACAGAAAAAGCTCTTATTAAAGTTGCTAAACCTAAAGGAGTAGTTGGAGCTATAACACCATGTACAAATCCTATTGTTACTCCAATGTGTAATGCTATGTTTGCATTAAAAGGAGGAAATTCTATTATTGTTTCTCCACACCCAAGATCTAAAAAATGTTGTAAATATGTAGTAGACTTATTTAAAGAAGCTATTACAAAAATTGGAGCACCAGAAAATTTAATTCAAATTATAGAAGAACCAACTATTGAACTAAGTTTAGAACTTATGAAAGCAGTAGATGTAGTAGTAGCTACTGGTGGTATGGGTATGGTTAAATCTGCATATAGTAGTGGAAAACCAGCTTATGGAGTAGGTGCTGGTAATGTACAGTGTATAATAGATAGAGATGTTAATATAAAAGAAGCTGTAGCAAAAATAGTTACTGGAAGAACTTTTGATAATGGAATTATATGTTCTGGAGAACAAAGTGCAATAATACCTAAGGAACTTTATAAAGAAACTATAGATGCGTTTAAAGCAAATGGAGCTTTTTATGTAGAGGATGAAGAAACTATAGAAAAATTTGCAAAAGTAATTTTCGTTGATGGAACTATAAATGGTAAAATAGTTGGTCAAAGCGTTCAATTCATTGCTAACTTAGCAGGTGTAGAAGTTCCAAATGATACTAAAGTTATTATATTAAAAGCAAGAGGTAAGGGCTTTGAAGATGTATTATGTAAAGAAAAAATGTGTCCAGTAATGATTTCATTTGAATATGAGAATTTCGAGGATGCAGTAGAAATAGCTCAATCTAATTTAGAAGTAGAAGGAAAAGGACATTCATGTGCTATTCATTCAAATAATAAAGACAATATTAAATATGCATCAACTAAATTAACAGTAAGTAGACTTGTAGTAAATCAACCATCTTCAACTTCAGCAGGTGGAAGCTTATATAATGGTTTTGCACCAACAACTACATTAGGTTGCGGTTCATGGGGAAATAACAGTATTTCTGAAAACTTAGATTATAAGCATTTAATTAATGTATCAAGAATAGGTTTTTACAATGCAGAAGCAAAAGTGCCTACAGATGAAGAAATATGGGCAACTGAAAAAGTATGGGCATAAACTTTAAGTAAAGGAGGAATTCCAATGAAACTGATAGAATTAAAACCTCAAATTTTTAAGTTTGACACTTGTCAAGATTTTGTTGAGGAGTTTAAAATAGGTAGTGGAGATTTAATATTTACAAATAAATTTTTATATGACTTTTTCTTAAAAGATTTAAATATTGGTAGTGAATATATTTTTCAAGAAGACTACAATTTAAAAGAACCTTCAGATGATATAATTGATGCAATAATTAAGCATATGGCTCCTAAAAATCTTAAGAGAGTAGTAGCAATTGGAGGGGGCTCAATTATTGATGTATCGAAAATATTAGCACTTAAAGAAGTTGATTCATCTTGTGCACTTTTTGAAAAAACAACACCTGCAATAAAAAATAAGGAACTTATAATAGTACCTACAACATGTGGTACAGGTAGTGAAGTTACAAATATATCAATTGCAGAAATAAAGAGTAAAGAAACAAAGATGGGACTTGCAGGGCCTGAATTATATCCAGATTATGCTGTACTTATTCCAGAACTTGTTAAAGGATTACCTTATGATTTCTTTATGTATAGCTCTATAGATGCATTAATACATGCTATAGAAGCATATGTTTCACCAAAAGCAAACAGCTTTACAGAAATGTTTAGTATAGAGGCAATTAAAATGATAATAGATGGTTATAAAAAGGTTATAGCAAATGGTAAAGATTATAGAAAAGAGATAATAGAAGACTTTTTAATAGCTAGTAACTATGCAGGAATCGCCTTTGGTAATGCGGGAGTTGGAGCAGTACATGCCCTTTCTTATCCATTAGGAGGAAAATATCATGTCCCTCATGGTGAAGCTAACTATCAATTTTTTATAGAAGTATTTAGATACTATAATAGTAAAAAACCTACAGGTAAAATAGCAAATTTAAATGAATTACTTTCACAAATTTTAGAAGTGAAACCTGGTGAAGATGTATATGAAACTTTAGAAAATTTATTAAGTAATTTAATTGCTAAAAAACCTTTAAAAGAATATGGAATGAAAGAAGAAGAAATAAAGGGATTTGCTCAAAGTGTAATTGAAACTCAACAGAGACTTTTAGGAAATAATTATGCTCCTATGGATGTTGAAGATATGGCTAATATTTACTGTAAGCTGTACAATTAAAAATTAAATAGTTATTTAATAAGCTCCAACATATAGCAGCCCTAATAGTAATAATCGTAAGGGAATATATGTTGGAGCTTTATTATTTAGTGCGAAATGTTTGCGTAGATTAAAATGTAAAATGATAGTTTTATACGAAGAAATATGTAGAATAATTAAACAAATAAAGTATATGTATAAAAATGATTTAATGATTTGTAGATAATATAAAATAATTATTAT
Organism: Paraclostridium ghonii; assembly: GCF_023653455.1. Lineage (GTDB taxonomy): Bacteria > Bacillota > Clostridia > Peptostreptococcales > Peptostreptococcaceae > Paraclostridium > Paraclostridium ghonii. Next base: position 5,764 of record NZ_JAKEDR010000042.1, on the reverse strand, counting down.
TATTTTATTTGTTTTGTGAACAAAAATAGTATTGAACATAGTTTGTTGTAATCACATAAAAATCAAGCGAATATAGGTATATATTAAATTTAATAATAACTATACCCTAAATATACATTTAAAGGATAGTTATATATTGAAAACTATACTACTCTCTACATATTTATGTGTATAATATTCCAATTTTATATAATGATATTTATAGTAAATTTATTAATTATATATGATATGGTTATTAAATCATATCATACAATCACTATCGCAAGGTTAAGAACTCTTGAGAAACTACAACTTAAAAATAAAAAAGTCATTTTAAGCTAAGTTTTAAGCTTAAAATGACTTTTTTATTTAAATTTCTTTTTCATGTAATGATTCTAAATCAACCTCAAATTTTGAATTATCATTTAAAGACTTTACATATGCTGTCCCAATATTATTATCAACACTAACTAGTTTTACAGGTTTATTATAGTAATACAATGTAATATTATCGTTGTCCTTATTATTACATATCTCTGCTGCTCTTCTAAGTTGCATATTACACCTCCTTATATTTCTTAATTTATATTTTCCTAATATATATATCTTATTCAAAAACAGATAAATGAAAATTTTACTAAAAAATAGGAGAATTGTGAAAGTTCATAAACTGGGAATTAAAACTAAAAGAGACTATGAAAATAGTCTCTTTTAGTTATCTGTGATTTACTATAAGTTTAATAGCTGTTCTCTCTTCTCCGTCTATATTTACATCAGTAAATGATGGAACGCACACTAGATCTATACCACTTGGTGCAACAAATCCTCTAGCTACAGCAATTGCCTTAATAGCTTGATTTAAAGCGCCTGCACCAATAGCTTGAATTTCTGCACTACCATTTTCTCTTATAACTCCTGCTAATGCCCCTGCTACAGAATTTGGATTAGATTTTGATGAAACTTTTAATACATCCATTTCAATATCCCCCTCTTAATTTCTTTGTAGTATAGTATTAATTATTAGATTGCATAGTATCCTATTTAACTACAAATTCTATAAAAATAATTAAAATCCTCTATTTTTTAAAAATTCGTTTATCAATATTTCAAAACTCAATATAATTTCCAAATAATTAAAAAAGTCTATTAAGATTTACTTAATAGACTCCGATATTTCTAAACTTTCCATACCTATGATTTACTATTTCATCTTTAGAGAAATCTTTATAAAAATTCAACCTGTTAATTATATAATGTTTAATATCACTTGATACAGCTTCTATATCACTATGAGCTGTACCAATAGGTTCCTCTATAATATGATCAATTATTCCTAAATTTTTCAAATCCGAACTTGTAAGTTTCATTATTTCACTAGCTTCTTTTGACTTAGAAGCATCTTTAAATAGGATACTTGACAATCCTTCAGGGGAAATTACCGAATATACTGAGTTTTGAAGCATTGCTATCTCATTTGATACCCCTATTCCTAGTGCTCCTCCACTACCCCCTTCTCCGATAACAATAGAAAGGATAGGTACTTTAAGAGAACTCATTTCAAGTAAATTTTTTGCAATGGCTTCTCCTTGACCGCGCTCTTCAGCTTCTATTCCACAAAATGCTCCTGGTGTATCTATAAAAGTAACAATTGGCCTATTAAACTTTTCAGCTTGCTTCATAAGCCTTAATGCTTTTCTATAACCTTCTGGATGAGGCATTCCAAAGTTTCTTTTTATTTGCTCATTTATGTCTTTTCCCTTTTGATGTCCGATTAATGTAACCTCAAAGTTCCCTATCTTACCTATTCCTCCAATTATTGAAGGATCGTCTTTATATAGTCTATCTCCATGCAGTTCTACGAATAGAGAACAAATGTTCTCTATGTAGTTTTTGGCACTTGGTCTTTTGATATCTCTACTTATAGAAACTTTATCCCAAGCAGATAATTCTTTAGGTTTAGTGTTTTCAATACTTTTAAGTTTTATTTCTAATTTTTCTATTTCACTGCTTAAATCTATATTACCTTGATTTGACAGTTGTTTTAATTGTTTTATGCTTTCTTTTATCTTATTTATATCGGATTCCGAACTAATGTTCTGTTTGTGCAATTAAATCACCTTCTTTACAATAATCATAACCATGTAAGCTTAATAAGTTAAATAAAGTATCTTTCATTTGATCTCTATTAACTATAAGATCCACAAAACCGTGATCTAATAAAAACTCAGCTGTCTGGAATCCTTTAGGCAAATCTTGCTTAATAGTTTGTTTTATAACCCTAGGACCAGCAAAAGCAATTAGAGCATTAGGCTCTGCTATAATTATATCTCCAAGTGTTGCAAAACTTGCAGTAACTCCTCCCGTTGTAGGATTCGTAAGTATAGATATATATAAAAGCCCTGCATCTGATAATCTTGAAAGAGCTTGAGATGTTTTTGCCATTTGCATAAGAGATACCATCCCCTCTTGCATTCTAGCTCCTCCAGATGCGCAACAAATTATTACAGGAAGTTTATTATCAATAGCATATTCTATAGCTAGAGTTATTTTTTCACCTACTATAGCACCCATACTTCCCATCATGAACTTAGGGTTCATTACACATAGTACAACATTTATACCATTTATAAGTCCTTTTCCTGTTATAACAGCTTCTTTTTCATTTGTAGAATCTTTATACTTTGATATTTTACCCTCATAATCAGGGAAGTTTAATATGTTTTTAAACTCTACATTATAATCAAATTCTTCAAAACTATGGCCATCTAGTAGTAATTTAACTCTATCTCTAGCAGAAAAATCATAGTGTTTGTTACATTTTGGACATATATTTAGGTTTTCTTCAATATCTTTCCTAAACACTTGATTTTTACAAGTATCACAATAAATCCAAAATTTATCATCTACACTATTTTCTTTAAAATTTTGATTTAAATGGACAACTGCATAATTCTGCCCTTTTCTATTTAGGAATTTCTTAATCATAATCAAAATCTCCTTAACTTAAGCTTTTAAGCTTTTTATAAAACTAGTTTCTATAAATTTTGTATGATGAGTATTATTCATAAACTCACTAGAATTTATAAGATGCTTTTGAAAGTTTATATTGGTAGTAACTCCTTCTATAATTATCTCATCTAAAGCTCTATTCATTCTATTTATACATTCTTCTCTAGTGTCTGCTATACAAATTAACTTACCTAGCATAGAATCATATATTGGAGGAACTGTATATCCAGGGTATATGAATGTATCAAATCTTACTCCGAATCCCCCAGGAATATGAATAGATTCTATTTTACCTGGACATGGTCTAAAATCATTATCAGAGTCTTCAGCATTTATTCTACACTCAATTGCATGTCCTCTAAAGCATATATCTTCTTGTTTAAATGGTATTTCCTTTTCACTTGCAATAAGTATTTGTAACTTTATAAGGTCTATACCTGTTATCATTTCTGTTACTGGATGTTCAACTTGGATTCTTGTGTTCATCTCGATAAAGTAAAAGTTCTTATTTTTATCTACAATAAACTCTATAGTCCCAGCACCTATATAACCTATACCTTTAGTTACTTTTACTGATGTATCATATAACTTTTCTCTTTGCTCATCCTCTAAATATAAACTTAAAGATTCTTCTATAAGTTTTTGGTTTCTTCTTTGCATAGAGCAATCTCTATCTCCAAGATGTATAGCATTATTAAAACTATCTCCAAATACTTGAACTTCTATATGTCTTGGGTTTTCAATATATTTTTCCATATATAAATCGCTGTCTCCAAATGAAGCTAAAGATTCTGCTTTGGCAATATCGAATAGAGAATCAAATTCATTTTCATTATAGACTATTCTCATTCCTTTACCTCCACCTCCACTAGAGGCTTTTATCATAACCGGATACCCAATTGTTTGAGCTAACTTTTTAGCTTCTTCTTTGTTCTTAAGAATTGATTTAGACCCAGGAACAACTGGAACGCCTAATTTAATCATAGTTTCACGTGCTTTTGATTTATTCCCCATTAGCTCTATCTGTTCAGGTGTAGGTCCAATAAAAATTATATTGTTGTCAGTACATGCTTTTGCAAATTTAGCGTTTTCTGATAAAAAACCAAATCCTGGGTGGATAGCATCACAATTCATCTTTTTTGCTAAGTATATTATGTTATCTATATTGTTGTAACTTTTGCTTATATTATTAGGGCCTATACATATAGACTCATCCGCTAAATATCTGTGTAAACTTTCTTTATCTATTTCAGAGTATATAGCAACTGTCTCTATGTTAAGTTCTTTACATGTACGAATTATTCTAACAGCTATATCTCCTCTGTTTGCAATTAATAATCTTTTAATCATAAACTGCCTCCTATTAAATTGTTTTTATCTTAAATAGAGCTTGATTGTATTCAACTAAATCTTCATTATTAGGTAAAAGTTCAACTATTTCACCATCTACATCACTAGTTATTTCATTCATAAGCTTCATGGCTTCAATTATACAAAGGGTATCTCCCTTAGAAACCTTATCTCCAACTTTAACAAATGCATTAGACTCAGGGCTAGATGATTCATAGTATGTTCCCATTATAGGGGCCTTAATGATATGAAAGTTATCTTCATTTTTTTCTAGGTCCACCATAGCTTCTTGTTTGTTAGTTTCCTCATATGAATTATTTACTTCTACTAATTTAAATTCATCATTACTATTTTCTGTTGCTGTTTTTGTATTTAATGATATTTCACCTTTAGAAACTTCTAAGGTAAAATTTTCATCTTTTAAATTTACATATGTCAAATTAGTTTTATCTATAGTCAATAATAATTCTTTTATCTCGTTTACTTTCATAATTACCTCCTCATATTATTACCTGGTACTAACATTATATCACAAAATTTGGTTTTGCAAAATAAAAAGTGCTACTTTTATAAAAAGTAGCACTTTTATTTATTGTATCCTTTGTTCTATATTCTCTAATTCTTGAGGAGTAAGGCCTGTTATTTCACATATAAAATTTTTATCAGCACCTTTTATTAACAGCTCTATAGCCATGTCTATTTTAGTTTTCATAAGATTTTTATTAGCTTCTTCATTTTTAGTATTTATTTTTTTGAATTCTGCTGCTTCAATTGCTTGAGATACTTGAGAAACTTTTACATTTAAATCTTTTTTACTACATATAAATGTTGAGTAATATTTAAATAGTATAAATATAGCTGGAATAATAAAAAATAGCTTAGATCCTATAAATCCTATTAATGTTGTTGTTATAACTATATTCTTATTAATGTCTGGCAAATTTTCATTATTTGAATAAGATTCTATAACTCCTAAGAATGTTATAACTATGCATAAAGGAAGCAGCGTATAACTTGCTATTAGCCCTCCTAAGCCGATTGAATCTATATTGCGAAGAATATTTCCATATACAGCCATATCGCCATTTAAATATGCACACATACAAGCTATAAGACCTATAATACCTCCGAGTGATTGAGTGTACCAATTAAAAAAAGATTTGTCCATAATCATTCCCCCGTAATTTAATAATCTCCTTATTAATATAATATTCAATTATTATTATTTGTATTAATTAAATTTTAACTTACATTAAATTGTTTAAAGCTTCTTCTAAAAATCCTATATTAGTATTTCCTTTTTTCGTTTCTTGATTTATAAGTTTTTTAGTTAAGCTTTGAGCATTATTCAAGTTGTCGTTATTTATTGATTCAAAAATTTGTTTTAAAATAAAATACGTCTCATCATCAACAGTAGTAGTATTAT
>NZ_JAKEDR010000041.1 GCF_023653455.1 Paraclostridium ghonii | reverse complement strand
TAACTAAAGAGTTAAATATACCAACAACTGTAAGTTTAAACCCTATAATGGTAGATGGAACTGGGATGTGTGGAGCATGTAGAGTTAATGTTGGAGGAGAAATTAAATTTGCATGTGTGGATGGACCAGAATTTGATGGACATTTAGTAAGCTTTGATGAGTCTATGAGAAGACAAGCTATGTACAAAACAGAAGAAGGTAAAGCTATATTAAAAGTTGAAGAAGGGGATACGCATCATCATGGCGGATGCGGATGTGGAGGTAATTAATCATGAATAAAATTAAAGTTCCTGTTAGACAACAAGAAGCTGACGTTAGAGTTAAGAACTTTGAAGAAGTTTGTCTAGGATATAACAAAGAAGAAGCGATAAAAGAAGCAAGTAGATGTCTAGAGTGCAAAAAGCCTAAATGTGTTTCTGGATGTCCAGTTGAAATAAATATACCAGGATTTATTGGGAAATTAAAAGAAGGGGATATAGAAGAAGCTGCTAAAACTATAGCAAAAGATAGTTCACTTCCAGCGGTTTGTGGAAGAGTTTGCCCTCAAGAAAACCAATGCGAAGGATTATGTGTATTAGGAATAAAATCAGATGCTGTTTCAATAGGTAAATTAGAAAAGTTTGTTGCTGATTACTCTAGAGAACATAACTATGATTTAGCAAAAACAGAAGAGCCTAATAATACAAAGATTGCTGTTATAGGTAGTGGGCCTGCGGGACTTGCTTGTGCTGGAGATTTAGCTAAAATGGGATATGACGTAACTATATTTGAAGCTATGCATGAACCAGGTGGAGTTTTAACTTATGGAATACCAGAATTTAGATTGCCTAAAGATGGAGTTGTTAAACCTGAGATAGAAAATATTAAAAACTTAGGTGTTAAAATAGAAACTAACGTTATAATAGGTAGAACGATAACAATAGATGAATTATTAGACGAAGAAGGATTTAAAGCTGTATTTGTAGGTTCAGGAGCAGGACTTCCTAAATTTATGGGAATAAAAGGAGAAAATGCAAATGGAGTTTGTTCTGCAAATGAGTTTTTAACTAGAGTTAATTTAATGAAGGCATACAAAGAAGGATATATGACTCCAGTAAGAAATGGTAAAAATGTTGCAGTTGTAGGTGGAGGAAATGTTGCTATGGATGCAGCAAGAACTGCAGCTAGACTAGGGTCTAAAACACATATAGTTTATAGAAGAGGGGAAGCAGAACTTCCTGCTAGACTAGAAGAAGTACATCACGCCAAAGAGGAAGGTGTGATATTTGATACTTTAACAAATCCAACTGAAATTTTAGTTGACGAAAAAGGTGAAGTTAAAGGTATGGTATGTGTTAAGATGGAATTAGGGGAACCTGATGCATCAGGAAGAAGAAGACCTCAAGTTATAGAAAACTCAGAGTTTATAATGGAAGTAGATACAGTTATAATGTCACTTGGAACATCTCCAAATCCACTTATAACATCTACTACAAAAGGGTTAGATATAAATAAATGGGAATGTATAGTAGCTGACGATAACGGTGTAACTTCTAGAGATGGAGTTTTCGCTGGAGGGGATGCAGTTACAGGAGCTGCCACAGTTATATCTGCTATGGGAGCTGGTAGAAAAGCAGCTAAAGCTATAAATGATTATTTAAAAAATAAAGAGTCTAAGGCTTGTACATTATAATAAAAAGGACTCCATATGGAGTCCCTTTTGTTATAATAAGAATAGATTTATTTAATTAAACTTAGGAAGTTTTCAAGTATTTTACCTGTTATTCCCCATATGACATAATCATTATATTTGTAAAATAAAGAATCGTAGCTTCCTGACTTAAACTTATAACTTTCTTTATTAGGTATTAAATTATAGGGGAAATTTTTATTAGGAATTACCCTAACCTCATTTTTATATCGTATAGGATCATTTTCTAATAAATGAGATAAAGGAACTAAGAATATATGATCGACTTCATCTACATTTGGTTTTAAAATCTCTAAATTATGTATAAACCCTACAAAAGGGTGAATTATTATATCTGAAGGATTTACAAACAAGTCAAGTTCACTTATTATTTCTATGTTAGACTCACTAGTCCCAAGTTCTTCACATGTTTCTCTAATACAAGCGCAAAGAGGAGTTTCGCTTTCTTCGATAATACCTCCAGGGAAAGATATTTCATTTGGTTGAGATCTTAATGTTTTTGACCTAACTTCAAATACTATAAAATTAGTACTGTTTTTTTTTACTATAGGTATAAATACAGAAGCTCTTTTCATACTTTCATGACCATTTATATATGGTTTATAATTCTTTAGCAATTCTTTCAAACTATCATTCATTACGAAAACCTCGACTCTCAGTTAGAATATAATAACATTATACTATTATAAGGCCAATAATACACTCAAAAACTTGTATAATTAGGCAATATTCTAGAAATCTAATTTATTTTCTATTTTAATTATTATATCAACCTCATCCATTACATATGTAATTTGTTCAAAGAAAGAGCACAATAAATATTAATATTAAATAAATTATAAGACATATAAATAAAAGATTTCCTTTTTTAGTAATAATATTATTGAAACCTTAATATTAAAGATAATAAGCAGTACTTAATATTAAGGAGGATAAACATGGATTTAAAAGATAGTAAAACTATTAAAAACTTGATGATAGCTTTTGCTGGAGAGTCTCAGGCTACAGCTAAATATAATTACTATGCAAGTCAAGCTAAAAAAGAAGGTTACAATAAGATAGCTCAATACTTTGAAGAAACATCAAATAATGAAATGGCACATGCTAAAATATGGTTTAAATTATTGAATAATGGAATAAATTCTACGATAAATAATTTAACAGATTCAGCTGATGGAGAAAACTATGAATGGACAGATATGTATTATAGATTTGCAAAGGAAGCTCAAGAAGAAGGATTTGATAATATAGCATATCTTTTTAAATCTGTTGGGAAGATAGAAAAACAGCATGAGGAAAGATATTTAGAACTTATAAAAAATTTAGAAGATAAAAGTGTGTTTAAGAAAGAAGAAGAAGTTACATGGAGATGTATGAACTGTGGTCATATTCACAATGGGAAAAAAGCATTAGAAATATGCCCTGTATGCTCACATCCAAAATCTTTTTTTGAAATAAAATGTGATGGTATATAAATTATAAGTAGGAATTTTAGGAGATGAAATAGGAAATTTTCATTCTAAAAATTAAATTTAAATAAAGAAAGAAAGTGCAGGATGATTATATGCACTTTCTTTAAATTTAAAGAATAGGTTATATTGATAGAAAATGATGATTAAAATTATGTAACTAATAATTTATTTATTAATAAGATATATAGAATGGAGGCGAATTTATATGATATTAAAAAAATATATATCTACAATGACATTAATTACATTAATGTCAACATCAATTTTAGTTGGATGCGGAACCCAAGAAAATAGTAAAAGCATAAATTCTAGTGAATTATTGAAAAATAAAGATGCAAGGCTCGCAATATCTATGGCAGTAGATAAAGATAAAATAACGGATGTAATTTTAAATAATGGTTCAAGTCCTATAAACTATTATACACCAGAGACATTAGCAATAAATGATGAAGGTAAAGATTATAGAGAGATTGCTGGAAATATGGGGAAAGGATACGACTTGAAAGAATCAAATGATCATTGGGAAAAAGCTAAAAATGATTTGGATTTTGAAAAAGTTAAAATAGAAGTATTAACATCAGACACTGAAAGTAGTAAAAGAGTAGGTGAATTTTTTCAAAGCCAATTGCAAAATAATTTAGATGGGTTGACTGTAGAATTAAAGCAAGTTCCATTAAAGCAAAAGCAACAATTAGAAGCAGAGGGTAATTATGATTTAGTTTATAGTTCTTGGGTTGCTGATTACCCAGATCCTTTAACGTTTTTACAGACATTTACTACTAATGGAAAATTTGGAGTAAATAGCGGTTATGATAGTAAAGAATACAATTCATTAGTGGATGAAGGAAAAAATGCGACAAGTATTGATGAAAGTTGGAGAAAATATGCTAAAGCAGAAAAAATTTTACTTAGTGATGCATTTATAATGCCTCTTTTTCAAGGGAGTAGTGCTTATATAGAAAAGCCTTATGTAGATGGAATAACTATAATTCCTTATGGAGCAAAGTATGCGTATAAATGGGCAAGTGCAGAAGGAAAAGATGAATTGAATTTAACAAGTAATTCCGATATACTTTCTTTAGATATGAGTAAAACTACAGATTCTTTATCATTTAGTATTGGGAATAATGTTATGGAAGGGCTTGTAAGAGTAGATAATGATGGAAAAATAGTTAAAGGAATTGCTGAAAGTTGGAAATCATCAAAAGATAAAAAAACATGGACTTTTAATTTAAGAGAAGATTCTAAATGGAACAATGGAGATAAAGTAACTGCCCATGATTTTGAGTATGCATTTAAAAGAACTTTAAATCCCGAAACTGCATCTCAATATGGATTTATAATGTATGATATTATTGGAGCACAAGATTATAACACAGGAAAGACAAAAAATGCAGATAATGTAGGGGTTAAAGCTCTAGATGACTACACATTGGAAATAAAACTTAACAGGCCTGTAAATTATTTTGATAGATTGATGTCATTTCCAGTATTTTTCCCACAAAATGAAAAGTTTGTAACAAGTCAAGGTGATAAATATGGAACCACTAATGGGTCAACATTGTACAATGGTCCGTTTACCTTAACTGAGTGGAAACTAGATGATGTTTATATTATGACTAAAAATCAAAATTATTGGGATAGAGAAATTGTTAAATTGGAGTCTATAAATACAAAGATTGTAAAAGAAGGCTCTACAGATATAAATCTTTATGAAAATGGATATATTGATTTTGTATTAATATCTAATGATTTAATTGATAAGTATAAAAATACTGGGGAGTTTAACACAAGCAAAAACGCAACAACATTTTTTATGCTTATAAATGGAAATAGAAGATAAAAAAAACAAACCTATTAAAATTAATAGGTTTGTTTTTTTATAAAAATTATTTCCTCTAGTAATAAAAATACTAGAGGGAATATAATTTTTATTTAACAACTAACAATCACTGTTTTCTCTATGATCTTTACAATAATCATAATCATATTCATGGCAACAATCACAAATTTCATTTTTTTCGCAATCGTCTTTTTTCTCTAAACAACTATTTTTTGGATCATTTTCTTCTATATCTTCACAAGTATATTTTTTCTCATGTGTAGTTTTTGTATCATAATGATATATATTATATTCATGATAATGGTCTGTTATATGGTTACAATCAGTTATATAGTAGTGATTACATTTTTCATAATAATTATCATAGAAGTTTTCATTAACGATACAATGTTTTTCTTCAGGTAGACATTTATAGTCTTTATAATGGTTTTTAGAACTTACTGGTGGTTTCTTACAATTATTATTGTGATTGGATTTAGTAGGCTTTTTTAATTCACATTTTTTAGTAGGTTTTTTTAGTCCGCATTTTTTAGTTTGTTTACAACAGAAACCCATAAATATTACCTCTCTTATAACTGTTTTGTATAGTAAATTTAAATCAATTTAAATTAAATAAAGTTGAAATATATTTAATATCTATATTAATATTTACTATAGTAGATTATATGACAAATATTTATAAATGGTGATATATTATATAATTAATTTGAAAATTAATAAAGATACAAATATAGATATAAATATAAAGACTTAAATATGATATAATATGTAGAATGTAAAGGAGGAGAAGTGTATGAATATGGATAGAAGTAAATTAACTCCTATGATGAGACAATATTTTGAAGTTAAAGATAGATATAATGATTGTATAATGTTTTTTAGACTTGGAGATTTCTATGAAATGTTTTTTGAAGATGCAATAATAGCTTCAAAAACTTTAGAAATAGCACTAACAGGAAGAGAGTGTGGCATGGATGATAGAGCTCCTATGTGTGGGATACCATTTCACTCTTCTCAAAACTATATATCAAAATTAGTTGAAAATGGATATAAAGTTGCAATATGTGAACAAGTTGAAGATGTAAATGCATCTAAAGGAATAGTAAAAAGAGATGTAGTAAGAGTTATAACTCCAGGAACAGTTCTTGAGGGAGCTTTATTAGAAAATAAGAAAAATAATTACCTATTAGCCATGTATACTAAAAATGATAAAATAGGAATTTCATATACAGATATAAGTACAGGGGAAGTCAACGCAACATACTTAAATGAAGAAAAATTGATAGAAGAAATAGCTAAGATTCACCCAACTGAGATAATAGCTAATGATATAGACACTATAGATAAAATAAGAGATATAGCTACTTTAAGTAATATATATATAAATGAAAGTTTTGATGAAAGTTATTTAGATGATAATATACTAAGTAAATATTTTTCAAAAGATTATTTAAATAATTTAAAGCTAGATGAGTTTGGCCTTATATCTTCTAGTTTATGTATTATATTAAATTATATATATAATACCCAAAAGCAAATAACTTCTAATATAAACAATATAAATATATACAACTCTCAAGAATATATGGTTTTAGACATGTTTACAAGAAGTAATTTAGAGTTAACATCAACTATAAGGGGAAATGCGAAGAAAGGATCACTTCTTCATGTTTTAGATAAGACATCTACAGCGATGGGGGGGAGAATGCTTAGAAAATATGTAGAAGAACCTCTAGTAAATAAACAAAGAATTGAGAAAAGACTTAATGTTATTGAAGAGCTAAAAGATGATTTTATGTTAAGAGAAGATTTAATTGAAACTCTAAAAAATGTATACGATATAGAAAGAATTTGTGGTAAGATTGCCTTTGAAAAAGTTACACCTAAAGAGATGATACATTTAAAAAATTCTATAGAAAAATTACCAGAACTTAAAAATATTATAAATTCTTCAAGCGCAGAAATTCTTAAAAAATACATATCTAACATGGATGATTTAAATGATATATATGATTTAATAGACAGTGCTATACTTGAGGACCCATCAATAACGATAAAAGATGGAAATATAATAAAATCCGAATTTAATGATGAGCTTAACTCTTTAAGAGATATATCTAAAAACGGGGCCTTTATGATAAAGGAAATAGAAAATAGAGAGAAACAAAAAACAGGAGTAAAATCTTTAAAAGTAGGGTTTAACAAAGTATTTGGATATTATATAGAAATAACAAAAGCGAACTTAGCTAATGCAAATATAGATGAAACGTATATAAGAAAGCAAACATTAAGCAATGCAGAAAGATATATAACTAGTGAATTAAAAGAAATAGAGGATAAAATTTTAAACGCAGAAGATAAAATGAAAAATTTAGAATATGAGATTTTTGTAAATATAAGAAATAATATATATCAAAATATAGATAGAATTCAATCAGTTGCTAAGATAATAGCAAACATAGATGTTTTTGTTTCATTAGCAACTGTTGCGTATATAAATAACTATATAAAACCTATAATAAATGAAAATAACAAATTAGATATAAAAAATGGACGTCATCCAGTTGTTGAAAGTATAGTTGGAGAAGAAAACTTTGTACCAAATGATACTTATTTAAATCAAGGAGAAAACATAATAAATATAATAACTGGGCCAAATATGGCAGGTAAATCTACATATATGAGACAAACTGCAGTAATAGCATTAATGGCTCATATAGGATCATTTGTTCCAGCGGAATATGCAAATATACCTATTTTAGATAGAATATTTACAAGAGTTGGAGCTAGTGATGATTTATCACAAGGGCAATCTACATTTATGGTTGAGATGAATGAAGTTTCTCAAATTCTTAAAAATGCAACAGATAAAAGCTTAGTTATATTAGACGAAATAGGTCGTGGAACTAGTACTTATGATGGGATAAGTTTGGCGTGGTCTATAGTTGAATATATTCAAGCAAATATAAAATGTAAGACTTTATTTGCAACACACTACCATGAGTTAGTCGAATTAGAAGAAGAATTTAGTGATGTTAAAAATTATTCTGTAGCAGTTCAAGAAAATAATAGTGGAATTGTATTTTTAAGAAAAATTATAGAAGGCGGAGCTGATAAGAGTTATGGTATATATGTAGCAGAACTTGCAAAGCTTCCAGAAGAAGTAATTAATAGATCAAAGGAAATATTAAAAGACTTAGAAAAAAATCATATTCAACAAGATTTAAGCAATACTATCAATGTTAAAACTCAATTAGGTAATAAAGAAAAGAGCATAGATGAAAAGGGATATGAAACTTTAAAAAATGAATACGATACTTTTAAAAATAATATAAAAGAAAATGACTATAATTTAAATATCGGAAAATTAAAAAGTGAGATAAATAAACTTAAGAGAGAAAATAAAGAGCTTAAAGAAAGTAATTCACAAGATGAAGTTGCAGTTACTCAAATATCTTTTGGTTCTGTTTACGATGAAAATTTAGTGGAAGAAATTAAAAATTTAGATATTTTAAATATGACACCACTAGATGCTATGAATGCTTTATATAGCTTGCAAACTAAAGCTAAAAATGTTAAGTAAAATATGAGTTATTAAAATAGCTCATATTTTACTTATAAAGTGAGGTGAAGATATGTCTCGAATTAATATATTAGATGAAGTCACTATAAATCAACTACAAGCTGGAGAGGTTGTAGAAAGACCATCATCTGTAGTTAAAGAGCTAGTTGAAAACTCTATAGATGCTAAAAGTTCTAAAATTATAATTGAAATAGAAGATGGTGGTAAAAAACTAATTAGAATAACTGATAATGGAAGTGGAATTGAATCTAGTGAAGTTGAAAAAAGTTTTTTAAGACATGCAACTAGTAAAATAAAACAAATAGATGATTTATATGATTTATATTCTTTAGGATTTAGAGGAGAAGCTTTAGCGTCTATTGCATCCGTTGGGAAAATAGAAATGATTACAAAGCATAAAAATGAATCGGTAGGAACTAAGATTATATTAGAGGGCGGAAAAGTTATATTAAAAGAGCCAGTAGGAACTAATAGTGGGACAACTATTATACTAAGAGATTTATTTTTCAATACTCCTGTTAGACAAAAGTTTCTAAAGTCAACACATGCAGAAACTATAAATATAAGTGATTTGATAAATAAATTAGTTATAGGAAACCCAAATGTTAGTATTAAATACATAAATAATAAAAAAAGTATGTTAAACTCACCTGGAGATGGAAAGCTTATAAATACAATTAGAAGTATTTATGGAAAAGATATAACTGAGAATTTAATAGAGTTTAAACATGAGAGTCAATTTTTGAAAGTAAGTGGCTATATAAGTAATAATAATGTTTATAGAGCCAATAAAAATCTTCAACATATATATATAAATAAACGCTATGTGAAAAGTAAAATTATATTAGATGCAATAAGTGAAGGGTATAAATCTTTGATTCCTATAAATAAACATGCAGTTTGTTTTTTTAATATAGAGATAGATCCATCTAAAATAGATGTAAATATACATCCTACAAAGCTCGAGTTAAAACTTGAAAATGAGCAACAAATATATGTAGAACTTAAAGAATATATAAGAAAATCATTAATTAGATCTAACTTGGTAGGTAAATATGAAACTTATGATAATGTTAAAAATATAATTCCTCAAAAAGTTAATAATATTTCGAATATAAAAAACATAAGCAATAAAATTAATTCAGATAACATAAATCAAGGGATATTAAAGAATCTAGAAAAAGAGTACAAAAGTCAAACATATACATTCGAAGAATTAGAAGACAGAAAAGAATTAGAACAAAGCATAAAATCTAAAAATATAGATAGCAAGGTAAATAAAAAAGATAAAGATGAAGTTATATTATTAGATAACGCAATAGATTTAAATAAGGTTTACAGTTTTAATGATTTAGTAGAATTAGAGAAAAATAAAGAAATTAAGATTGCAGAAATAGAAAAAGTAAATAAAGAAGATACATTAAAAGAAGAAGAGAGTATATATATAAAAGAAAATGAACAAGTAGAGTTTAATGATAGTGACAATAGTAAATTTTCTTTAAATGAATATATAGTTATAGGGACAATATTTAAAACATATATAATACTTCAAAAAGGTAGTCATATGTATTTATTAGATCAGCATGCGGCACATGAAAGAGTTCTATTTGAAAAATATATGGAAAAGTTTTACAAAATGGATATAAATATGCAAATGCTATTAGATCCAATTGTATTAGAACTATCAAGTACTGATATGTTACAAGTTGAGAATGATATAGACCTATTTATGAAATTTGGGTTTGAAATAGAGCTATTTGGGAAAAATCATATAATGATTAGATGTGTGCCAACTATATTTGGTGCTCCAGAATCTGAAAAGTTTGTCTTAGATATAATTGATAATATAGATGAAATAAAAAATAATTATGAGTTAAAAGGTGAAAAATTTGCATCTATGGCTTGCAAAACAGCTATAAAAGCGAATGATAATATATATGATGAAGAAATAAATAGTTTATTAAAACAAATTGAAATGTGTAAAAACCCTTTTACATGTCCTCATGGGAGACCGATATTTGTAGAAATATCAAAAACTGAAATAGAGAAGATGTTTAAGCGAATTATGTAAGAAAGAAGGGGAGAATATGAAAAAAATACCTTTAGTTATATTAACAGGTCCAACTGCAGTGGGAAAGACAAACTTATCAATACAATTAGCTAAGAAGATGAATATGGATATAGTATCTGCAGATTCTATGCAAATATATAAATATATGGATATAGGAAGTGCAAAAGTTACAGAAGATGAAATGGACGGTGTAAAACATTATTTAATAGATGAAGTTACTCCTGATTATAGTTTTTCTGTATCAGAATTTCAGCAAAGAGCTAATGATTATATAAATGAAATCATGGAAAATAACAAGTTGCCGCTTATAACTGGAGGTACAGGGCTTTATTTAAACTCTCTAATTTACAATATGGACTTTGCAAAGTCTGATGCAGATAATAAATTAAGAGATTCATTAAGGTTAGAGCTTGAAGAAAATGGAATTGACTATATGCATGAAAAATTAAGAAAACTTGATGAAGATGCTGCAACTAGAATTCATAAAAATAATACTAAAAGGGTTATAAGAGCTATTGAAGTTTGTATGAGTGGTAAAAAAATGAGTGATTTTAGTAATGATCTAAAATTAAATGAAAAATATGAGCCTATAATAATAGTTTTAAATAGAGATAGAGAACATCTATATAAAAGAATAGATAAGCGTGTTGATATAATGATAAATCAAGGGCTTGAAAATGAGGTTAAGAATTTATTAGAATTAGGATATAAAAAAGATTTAGTATCTATGCAAGGAATAGGGTACAAAGAAATAATTAAATATTTAGATGGCGAATACACTTATGATGAAGCTATAGAAATAATAAAAAGAGATTCAAGAAGATATGCTAAAAGACAATTAACATGGTTTAGAAGATATGAAAATGTTAAGTGGTTTGATTTAGATGACTATAATGATGAAAAAATACTTTTAGGTCATGTAATTAGTTATATTGAAAAAAAGGTAAATGTTGTGTAATATAGAATATAATATATATATAATAAATATGATAAATCATTTTGGAGGGTATTAATCTAATGAAAAATACAGTATTAAATCTACAGGACCTATTCTTAAATAATGCAAGAAAAGAAAGAATACCTGTAACAATATTTTTAATGAATGGAGTTCAAGTTAAGGGACATGTTAAGGGGTTTGACAGCTATATAGTATTATTAGAAGGAGAAAACAAACAGCAAAATCTTATATATAAACATGCGGTATCAACCATAATCCCAGGTAAACCAATAAACTTTAACAATAACAATAACAATAACAATAACCAAGGGTACAACAATAATAACCAAGGATACAATAAAAATTATCAAGAAAATAAATAATTGAATATAAAAATAAAAAAATCTTAAGATAAAAAATCTTAAGATTTTTTTATTTTTAATATACTAAGGGATTATAAATTATCTGATTTGTGGATAAGTTATAATCCCAACTTATAAACTTGAGCAACGGACCTGTTTTTCAAGGTCGTTGGCGACATGAAGTGGTTCGCAGACGTAGTCGCTCAAGCGAAGCGAATTTTTTATAATTAGTTAAGTGATAAAGTCACAGAATAATATATAGCTTTTAAATATAATAAAATTGTAAATTATATGATTGTAAACATTAAAGTTATTACTTTAACAAAATATAATATGTAAATTGGTGAATATAAATAAAAAGGAGATTTTGAAAATGCCTAAAAAAGTTGTAATAGTTGGTGGAGTTGCAGGCGGAGCATCAACAGCTGCAAGACTTAGAAGACTAGAGGAAAACGTTGAGATAATTATGTTTGAAAAAGGTGAGTTTATATCTTTTGCAAACTGTGGACTTCCATATTATATAGGAGACATTATAACTGAAAGAGAAAAACTTATAGTTCAAACGGTTGAAGCTATGAGTGATAAATTTAATCTGGATATAAGAAATTTAAGCGAAGTAATTAACATAGATAAGGAAAATAAAAAAGTAACTGTAAAAAATCATAAAACGGAAGAAGTATATGATGAAAACTATGATGTATTAGTTTTATCACCAGGGGCAAGTCCTATAAAGCCTCCTATAAATGGAATAAAGGATTGTAATAATTTATTTACATTAAGAAATATACCTGATACAGATAAAATAAAAGCTTATGTAGATAAAGATAGCACTAAAAAAGCTGTTGTAATAGGAGGCGGATTTATTGGTATAGAAATGGCTGAAAATTTAGTAGAAAGAGGTATAGATGTAACTTTAGTTGAAGCTAGTTCTCAAGTTATGGCACCTCTTGATGAAGAAATGGTAAGTACTATACACGAACATTTAATAGATAATGGTATTAATTTAATTTTAGATGATGGAGTAAAAGAGTTTAAAAATAATGGTAAAGTAGTCGCATTAAATAGCGGTAAAGAAATAGAAACAGATTTAATAATTTTATCCATAGGAGTTAGGCCTGAAACATCAATAGCTAAAGATGCAGGATTAAAATTAAATGAAAGAGGAGCTATAGTTGTTGATGAATATATGAAAACTTCAGATGAGGATATATATGCATTAGGTGATGCTGTAGAAATTCTAGACTTTGTAAACAAAAAACCTACAATGATACCATTAGCGTGGCCAGCTAACAGACAGGGAAGATTAGTTGCTGACAATATATGTGGAAAAAATATTAAATATAAAGGAACGCTAGGGTCATCTGTAGCAAAGATATTTGATTATACCGTAGCTACTACTGGAAACAATGAAAAAACTTTAAAGAGATTAGGTGTAGATTATGAAGTTGTGCATATTCATCCAAATTCAAGTGCTGGATATTATCCAGGATCATTTCCAATATCTCTTAAAATGATATTTGATAAAAAAACAGGGGAAATATATGGAGCACAAGGTGTTGGTATTGAAGGTGTAGAAAAACGCATAGATGTTTTAGCTACAGCAATAAAGGCTAATTTAACTGTATTTGACTTACAAGATGTAGAAACATGTTATGCACCACCATACAACTCTGCCAAAGATCCTGTGAATATGTTAGGATATTATGCATCTAACATAATAGACGGAGATGTAAAAACGATACAATACTATGACGTTGATGAAGTTTTAGATAGAGGAGATATAGTTTTAGATGTAAGAGATGAATTTGAACTTGCAACAGGTAAAATGGAAGGGGCTGTAAATATACCTCTAGGAGAATTAAGAAAAAGAATAAAGGAATTACCAAAAGATAAAAGTATTTATGTTACTTGCCAAGTTGGATTAAGAGGATATATTGCTTGTAGAATATTAACACAAAGGGGATATAAATGTTTTAATATAGATGGAGGAATTAAAACCTATTCATCTGTTAAAAGATCTAAAAAAGTTATTAAAAATAACAATCAAAATTCAACTTTAAAAACAAAAACTAAAAGTGAAGAGGTTTTACAAATGAATGAAAATATAAAAGCAAATGTTGTATTAGATGCTTGTGGACTTCAATGTCCAGGGCCAATAAGAAGAGTTTTTGAAGAAGTCTCAAAGATGGAAAATGGAGATATAATAGAAGTAAAAGCAAGTGATGTTGCTTTTAGCAAAGATATAAAAGCATGGTGTGAAACAACAGGAAATTCACTATTAAAATCTGAATTTAATAAAGACAAAAAGGCTTATGTAGCGTATATACAAAAAGGAGAAAATCCTGTTAATGCAAAAACTTCATGCTCTTTAAGTGGAGAGGTTAGAAAAGATGGGGCAACAATGGTAGTATTTAGTGGAGATTTGGATAAAGCTATAGCATCTTTTATAATAGCTACAGGAGCAGCTTCTATGGGTAAAGAAGTTACTATGTTTTTCACATTTTGGGGACTTAATGTATTAAAGAGAAAAGAAAAAGTAAAAGTTCAAAAAGATACTATGGAAAAAATGTTTGATATGATGTTACCAAGTAACACAAATAAACTGCCTTTATCTAAAATGAATATGGGTGGGATGGGTCCAAAAATGATAAATGAAATAATGAAAAAACACAATGTTGATGATTTAGATACATTGATAAATAATGCTATAAACATGGGCGTTAAACTGGTTGCATGTTCAATGAGTATGGATTTAATGGGAATCAAAAAAGAAGAACTTATTGATGGAGTAGACCTAGGTGGAGTTGCAGCGTATTTAGGTGCAGCTGAAGATTCAGGATTGAATTTATTTATATAGTTTAATATTACAAAGGGAACATATCAACTTGGTATGTTCCCTTTGTTTTTGAATTACCATTAAAATTTATAAACTGTGTATTTAAGTTATATTAAGCAAAGTAGTTTTATATAATTTATTAGATTATATAAAAAAGAGAGATGTGGGAATATGAATTATTTGAGTTACTTAAATATTAAAAATTTTAGAGGAGTAAAAAATTTAGAGTTAAAGGATTTACTGACAATAAACATAATTGTTGGCGATAACAATAGTGGAAAAACTTCGATTTTAGAAGCGATATCGCTTTTAGAAAATCCAGATAGCATAAGGAATATGCTAGTAAATGCAGCTAAAAGAGATAGCAATAATGTATCTAAATTTGAACTTTTTTTAGAAATGTTTCCTAAAGAACAATATGAAAGTAGAAGTATCCATATTGACTCAATAATAAATCAATGTGAAAATGAATTTAAAATACAAGGTAATTTGAGTGATGTAATTGATTTTAATGATATGGAGAGAAACTTTGAAAGCAAAGTATTTGAAGGAATTGTAAGTCTTAAGCAAAATGATAAAGAGTTAATAAACAAAGAAATATATATTCAAGAAAATAAGCAACTAAGATTTAGTGGTAGCCATAGAACTATAAAAATGGTATATATAACTCCGTATGATCACTTTAAAGAGAATTCATTAAATACAACTATAGAAATTATAAAAGATGGAGATAAAGATAAAATTGTTGAGTTACTTAGAAAATTTGATGAAAATATTATGGGATTTGAAGTTTTACCAAATGAGTATATGAATACATCCTCTATATATGTAAATCATAAAAAATTTAAACTTATGCCATTATCTAGTTTTGGAGATGGAGTAAAAAAAGTAATTACTTTAGCTTCTGCTATAATTAGTTCAAAAGGCGGTATATTACTAATCGATGAAATAGAAACGGCTATATATAAAGATATGATAAGAGAAGTTTTTGATTGGTTTGTAAAAGCTTGTATAGAATATAAAGTTCAGTTAATCTGTACTACCCATAGTCTAGAGGTTATTGACTCCATGATTGATGGTATAGACAGTAAGCTTGATGATTTAGCTTGCTTTAGAATAGAGTCTATAGATGAATATGCATATACAACTAGATTTTCAGGTACTAAATTAAAGGATATAAGAACTATATTAGGGCAGGATGTGAGATGATGAAAAATATTTTATTTTTCGTAGAAGGAGTTCATGATGCTAATTGTATAGCTAAAATTTTAGATATACATAACTTCAAAGAAATTAGAACTATAGATAAGCTACCTGATATATGGAAAAGAAAAATACCTAGAACATATCCTTTTGTTAAAGATAGAATAGAAAGATGTGTACCTATACCATCATACTTTACAAATCAAAAAGTTATAGTTGTAATTATTTGTGCAAATGGAGAAGGAAGACTTATAAAAGAAATTGATCTATACATCAGTAATATGAGCAAATCTGAATTAAATCAAATAAAAAGTATATGTGCAATATTTGATGCAGATCAAAAACTAGCTAAGGAAACTTTTGATGAAAAGTTCAAAAACAATAAAAAAGATATGATTATATATAAAAAAGATTTTTTAAATGAAATCATAAATATAAAAGGGGAGCAAATAAATTTATATAATTATTTCTTTCCAGATAATAATAAAAAGGGAACTTTAGAAAATCTATTACTAGATGGAGCTAATGTAGTTTATAAAGATTTATTAGAACAGGTAGATAATTATATTGAAAATATAGATGAAAAATATAAATATAATTGGAGTATTTCAAGTGAAAATAAAGTAAGAGTTGGATGTATAGCAAATGTTTTTCAACCAGGTAGCGCAAATCAAAGTTCAATAAGGCATGATGACTGGATAAGTGAAGAAAGTATTAAATATAGTAAAGATATTAAAAAATTTTATGAATTTATTGTAAATATAATAAATTTTTAAAATATAATAAAATTTTTCTCTTATGATTTAATATTTGTATATAGGGTATATAAATTAATGGTAGTTTGATTTATAATTAAATTAAGACTTTTAAATATGTATAGTATGCATATTTTGTATACTTAAATGATCATACAAAAGAAAAGAGAGGTAACATAAATGGGAAATTGTAATTCATGTCCATCTAAAGGGAATTGTAATAAACAAGAGACTTGTACAATAGAAAACAATCCTAATAATAAAATAAAAAACATAATTGGAGTAATGAGTGGAAAAGGTGGAGTTGGGAAATCTACTGTAACAGCACTTATTGCAAAAAAATTAAATAAAATGGGGTATAAAGTTGGTATATTAGATGCAGATATAACAGGGCCTAGTATTCCAAGACTTATGGGAGTTCAATATGAAAGAGCTACTTCACCAAATGGTAATGATATATATCCGATAATAACTAAAGAAAATATAAAGACAATATCAATAAATTTTATGGTTGGAGAAGAAAATCAACCTATAGTATGGAAAGGACCTATAATAAGCAAAACTGTAAAACAGTTTTATAAAGATGTAATGTGGGAAGAGTTAGACTACTTATTAATAGATATGCCTCCAGGAACGGGGGATGTACCATTAACGGTAATGCAAAACATACCTTTAAATGGGGTAGTAATGGTATCTGTCCCTCAAGATATGATATCGATGATAGTAGCAAAAGCCGTAAATATGGCAAAAATGCTTAATATAAAAGTGTTAGGTGTTGTTGAGAATATGAGTTATATTCAATGTCCAGATTGTAGTAAAAAAATAAAGTTATTTGATGGAAAAGAAACAGAGGAATTCTTAAAAGAAATGAATTTAAAACTTTTAGGAGAACTTCCAATGACTAAAGAGATTGTCAATATAACTCATAATGGAGTAGATGATATAAGTGAAGAATTAAACAATATATTAAGTGATGTAGTAGAAAATATTAAATAATAAAAAGAGATTTGAAAATATTATGTATAAAATTATAGATATGGAATTAGTGATATTAATCATTAATTCCATATCTTTTTTTACGTTTAAGTTATTATAATTACTATATTATTTTGAGTGTAAAAAAGGCTTTAATCAATCTACGAAGTTGCTGATGATATAATTCAAGATTAAATAAGTGAATATTTCAAAAATAGAGAATATTTTACAAATTAATTGTTTTTTACATAAAGATATGATAATATTATAAAAATAAATAATATATACAATAAATGCAAAATAAAGGAGGCGTAATATGAGCAATTCAAATTTTAAAGAAAAAAAGAGTTTTTTGACAAAATCTTTAGATGGAATAGAGTACGTAGGTAATAAATTACCACATCCTGTTACTTTATTTGCAATTCTTTGTGTTTTAATAGCTATTATATCTGCAATAGCAGCAAGTATGGGATTAAGTGTAACTGCAGAACTTATAAACAGAGAGACAATGGAAGTAGAAAAACAAACTATAGAAGCTGTGAGTTTGTTAAATGGTGATGGATTTAAATATATGCTAGAAAATGCAGTAACTAACTTTACTTCATTTGCACCACTTGGAGTTGTTTTAGTTGGTATGTTGGGAATAGGACTAGCAGAAAGTTCAGGTTATATAGGAACATTACTTAAAAAAATAGTTAGTGTAACACCATCTAAATTAATAGTTCCAACTGTAGTTTTCTTAGGGATAATTTCAAACGTTGCATCAGATGCAGGATATGTTATATTAATACCACTTGGAGCATTAGTTTTTATGGCTTATGGAAGACATCCACTAGCAGGGATTGCAGCAGCATTTGCAGGTGTTTCAGGAGGGTTTAGTGCGAATTTACTAATCGGTACAGTAGATCCAATGCTTGCAGGAATAACAAATGAGGCAGCACATATACTTGATCCTACAGTTAATATAAGTGCTACAGCAAACTATTTCTTCATGGTTGCATCTACATTTTTAATAACAATATTAGGGACTATAGTAACTACTAAGATTATTGAACCTAAACTTGGTAAATATGATCCTAAAGCAGAAATGAATTCAGGTGAAGTATTAGAGTCTGCAGATCTACAAACTATAAAACCTGAAGAAGCTAAGGCTATGAAAGCAGCAAACCTTACCTTATTATTTATGGTGATTGGCTTAGTTATTCTTATTGCTATGCCTAATTCATTTTTAAGAAACTTAGAAAAAACAAATTTCTTAGATTCTTTAGTTGATCACTCGACTTTAATGAATGGTCTTATACCGATAATAGCTTTACTATTCTTTGTACCATCAGTAGTTTATGGTAAAATTGCTAAAACCGTAAATAATGAAAAAGAAGTTGCAGCACATATGAGTAAAGCTATGAGTTCAATGGGAGGGTATTTATGCTTAGCATTTGTTGCAGCACAATTTATAAAATACTTTGAATATACAAATTTAGGAACTATAATAGCTGTAAGAGGAGCAGAGTTTTTAAAAGCTACAAATATAGGGTCTATACCACTACTTGTTGGATTTATAATAATAACAGGATTTATAAATTTATTTATGGGATCAGCATCAGCAAAGTGGGCTATAATGGCTCCAGTATT
Organism: Paraclostridium ghonii; assembly: GCF_023653455.1. Taxonomy (GTDB): domain Bacteria; phylum Bacillota; class Clostridia; order Peptostreptococcales; family Peptostreptococcaceae; genus Paraclostridium; species Paraclostridium ghonii. The sequence continues at coordinate 4,694 of NZ_JAKEDR010000041.1, read as the reverse complement.
TATCCCGATGTTTTTAGGGCTTGGAATAGGCGCAGATGCAGTTCAAACTGCGTATAGAATAGCAGATAGTTCTACTAATATAATATCTCCACTTATGAGTTACTTTGCAATGGTTATAGTATTTATGCAGGCATATAAGAAAGATACTGGAATAGGTACGGTTATATCATTAATGATACCTTATTCTATGACATTTTTAATAGCGTGGACTGTGTTATTTGTAATATGGATGAGCTTAGGAATACCGTTAGGATTTTAATATATATGTAAAAGGAGCTATCTCAAATATGAGATTAGCTCCTTTTATAATGTGGAAATACTTTGATATATAAACTTTTTATTAATTTTAATAAAAAAATAAATAAAACTTAATGAAATGATATATACCAAATTGAATATATGAAGTTTGAGAGTGTGCTAAGTAAAATGATTATTCAGTCTTAATGGAGTGTTTAATTTTAAAATGAGTTTTAAAATTTAAAAATACTCATGTAAAAAAATGCATGAAAATAGGGCAATTTGAATAGAAATGACGAAGTATTTCAAATATAAAGAATATTTCATGAATGATGTTGTTTTTTATATATCTATCTGCTACCATTATAAAAAATGAGTGATATAAATAAAGGGGGGCGTAAAATGAGTAACTCAGCAGTTAAAGAAAATAAGAGTTTTTTGATGAAATCTTTAGATTGGATAGAGTACGTGGGTAACAAATTACCACACCCTGTTACTTTATTTGCAATTTTATGTGTTTTAATAGCTGTTATATCTGCAATAGCGGCTAGTATGGGATTGAGTGTAAATGCAGAACTTATAAACAAAGAAACAATGAAAATAGAAAAGCAGACTATAGAAGCAGTTAGTTTATTAAATGGGGAAGGATTTAAGTATATGTTAGAAAATGCAGTAACTAACTTTACTTCATTTGCACCACTTGGAGTTGTTTTAGTTGCTATGTTGGGGATAGGTTTAGCAGAAAGTTCAGGATACATAGGAACAGTACTAAAAAAAATAGTTAGCGTAACACCATCTAAATTTATAGTTCCAACTGTAGTTTTCTTAGGGATAATGTCAAATATAGCATCAGATGCAGGATATGTTATATTAATACCACTTGGAGCGTTAGTTTTTATGGCCTATGGGAGACATCCACTAGCAGGAATTGCAGCAGCATTTGCAGGGGTTTCTGGTGGATTTAGTGCAAATTTATTAATTGGGACAATAGATCCTATGCTTGCGGGAATAACAAATGAGGCAGCTCATATAATTGATCCTACAGTTAATATAAGTGCAACTGCAAATTATATCTTCATGGTTGCATCTACGTTTTTGATAACAATATTGGGGACTTTAATAACTACCAAAGTAATTGAACCTAAACTTGGTAAATATGATGTGAATATGGCAAAAAATTCAGAGGGGATGTCAAGAGCTAGTGACTTACAAACTATAAGACCTGAAGAAGCTAAAGCAATGAAAGTAGCAAACTTTACTTTATTATTTATGGTGATTAGTTTGGTAATTCTTATTGTTATGCCCGATTCATTTTTAAGAAACTTAGAAAAAACAAAGTTTTTAGATTCTATAGTCGATCATTCGCCTTTAATGAATGGTCTTATTCCTATAATAGCCTTAATGTTCTTTGTGCCATCAGTAGTTTACGGTAAAATTGCTAAAACAGTAAATAATGAAAAAGAAGTTGCAGGACATATGAGCAAAGCTATGAGTTCAATGGGAGGATACTTATGCTTAGCGTTTGTTGCAGCACAATTTATAAAATACTTTGAACATACAAATCTAGGAACTATAATAGCTGTAAGAGGAGCAGAATTTTTAAAATCTACAAACATAGGGCCTATACCACTACTTGTTGGATTTATAATAATAACAGGATTTATAAATCTATTTATGGGATCTGCATCAGCTAAATGGGCTATAATGGCTCCAGTATTTATACCTATGTTTATAAAACTTGGAATAGGTCCAGATATAGCACAAGCAGCATATAGAATAGCAGATAGCTCTACTAATATAATATCTCCACTTATGAGTTATTTTGCAATGGTTATAGTATTTATGCAAGCATATAAAAAAGACACTGGAATAGGTACGGTTATATCGTTAATGATACCTTATTCTATGACATTTTTAATAGCTTGGACTTTGTTATTTGTAGTATGGATGATTTTTGGATTACCAATAGGATTCTAATTTAATGTAAATATAAAAGGAGCTATTTTAAATATAAATTAGCTTCTTTTTAGATTTTTTAACTATTACATATTTTGAAAAATTAACATAATGTGCTAGAATTAATGTATATAGTAAAAAATATAATATATAGGGAGCAGCAATAACTAAAAGGGGGTATTAACATGCTAGTATTAACTATTGAAAATATACCAGGTAAAAAAATAACTAAAGTTGTTGGGTTAGTAAAAGGAAGCACTATAAGAGCAAAACACATAGGAAAAGATATAGGTGCAAGTTTTAAACAGTTAGTTGGTGGTGAACTAAAAGGATATGATGAAATGCTAGAAGAAGCTAGAAAAATAGCTATAGGAAGAATGGTTGAAGACGCAGAAAGTAAGGGTGCAAATGCTATAATTGGGTTTAGATTAACATCAGCAGCCGTTATGCAAGGTGCAGCTGAAATGCTAGCTTACGGAACTGCTGTAGTCATAGAGGAAGAATAATAAATTGTTATATATTATAGGGCTGGTAGTTATATGTGCATATATATCTATCGTAGTTGGAAGTATAATATTACTTATCCTAAAAATTATAGAAAGAAAAAAAGAAAAACAAAATGAAGACTGGGATAAGTATGACGATTATTAATTTATATAAATTTTAAAAATTATGAATATTTGATAAAAAGTATTGACAAAATATATGTAATAATCATATTATATAAATAAGAAATTATAAAAAGCGTTGACGAGAAAGAGTAGGATTAATATAATCTTTACAGAGAGTACCCGGTTGGTGAGAGGGGCAAAAGGTAATTTAATCTGAATACATCTTCGAGCTGCACTCCGAAAGATAACAACCAGTAGGCAGTTGCCGGATTTTGCACCCGTTATAGTGCTAGAGTATCCTAAGAAATTGGCGTACTTGAAGAGGTCATTATTGTGAGATAATGATGAATTAAGGTGGTAACACGTGAGTAATACTCTCGTCCTTTTGTATAAGGACGGGAGTTTTTTTATTGTATTGGCGCCATATAATATTTAAGCTACCATCCTTAAAAATTAAATTATATAAACTTTTAAGGAGGATTAATTATGAAAAGCATTGATGAACAAATAAGAATAATATCTAAAGGTGTAGATGAAATAATAGGACTTGAAGATCTTAAAAATAAATTAGAAAAATCACAAAAAGAAAGTAAACCTATGACAATCAAATTAGGATTAGATCCGAGCGCTCCAGATATACATTTAGGACACACTGTTGTTTTAAGAAAAATGAAGCAATTACAAGATTTGGGTCACAAAGTAGTTATAATAATAGGTGACTTTACAGGCAAAATAGGTGACCCAACAGGTAAGTCTAAGGCTAGAAAAGCACTTAGTACAGATCAAGTATTAGAAAATGCTAAAACATATGAAGAACAAATTTTAAAAGTACTAGATAAAGATAAAACAGAAATAGTATTTAATAGTAAATGGTTATCAAAATTGAATTTTGAGGAAGTTATAAGTTTAGCTTCAACTACTACAGTTGCAAGAATGCTTGAAAGAGAAGATTTTAAAAAGAGATATGAAAATCAAACTCCAATATCTTTACATGAATTTTTCTATCCCTTAATGCAAGGTTTTGATTCAGTTGAAATAAATGCAGACATAGAATTAGGTGGAACAGACCAAAGATTTAATGTATTAATGGGAAGAACACTACAAAAAGAGTTTGATCAAGAACCTCAAGTAACTATATTTATGCCTTTACTTGAAGGGTTAGATGGAAAAGATAAAATGAGTAAAAGTTTAGGCAACTACATTGGTATAGATGAAAAAGCTAATGTAATGTATGAAAAAGCGATGAATATACCAGATGAACTTATAATAAAATACTTTGAACTTGTAACAGATATTCATCCTGATATAGTAGATAAAATAAAAATAGATTTAAATGAAAATAAGGTAAATCCAAGAGATATAAAAATGGACTTAGCTAAAGAAATAGTTAAACTATACCATGGTGAAGAAAAAGCAGATGAAGCTGAAAATAGATTTAAAGAAGTTTTTCAAAAGGGACAAATACCTAACGATATAAAAATCGTAGAAGTTTTAAAAAGTGATTTTGACTTAATAGATGAATTAGTTAAAAATGAATTAGTAAGCAGTAAAAGTGAAGTAAGAAGACTTATAGCACAAGGTGGTATTAAAGTTAATAATGAAAAATTAGTAGATATAAATGAAATGGATATAAAAGATACTATGATAGTTCAAGTAGGAAAGAAAAAATTTATTAAAATATGTATAAAGTAATAATTTTCATATGTGGATAAGCATTTAAGGACTTTCTAGAAAACATTAGGAAGTCCTTAAATTAACTAATGAAAACCTAAATGGAGTGTCATAAGTTTATATTATATATGATATTAAAACATCATTTTTAAGTAAGTTTTAGTTTGCTCAACAGATTTTTCATATTCGTGTTTTTAAAATAATGACTTATATAAACAC